>CAMJAO010000004.1 GCA_946403615.1 uncultured Prevotellaceae bacterium | reverse complement strand
GCCAGAGCACATCTTTCAGTTCTTCCAGCCCATAGCCCGTGACAGATGAGATGAACACCACAGGCAGGTCTTTGGGTGTGGTCTCGCGCAGCATCTCGATGAGTTCGTCGTCGAGCAAGTCGCACTTCGTCACGGCCAACACACGGTGTTTGTCGAGCATCTCGGGGTTGAAGTTCCTCAGTTCGCCCAGCAACACCTCATATTCATGGAGAATGTCGTCGGTATCGCCCGGCACCATGAACAGCAACAACGAGTTGCGCTCGATATGACGTAGGAACCGCAGTCCGAGACCTTTTCCTTCCGACGCACCCTCGATGATACCGGGAATATCGGCCATGACAAAAGACTGCCGGTCGCGGTAGCCCACGATGCCAAGCGACGGTTCGAGCGTGGTAAAGGGATAGTTGGCTATCTTGGGCCGCGCGCTTGACAATGCAGAGAGCAGCGTACTCTTTCCGGCATTTGGGAAACCTACAAGACCGACATCCGCCAACAATTTCAATTCGAGGATGACAGTCAACTCCTGCATCGGTTCACCTGGCTGGGCAAAGCGGGGCGCCTGATTGGTGGCAGTACGGAACTGGTAATTACCCAATCCCCCGCGGCCGCCCTTCAACAGAACCACCTCCTGACCGTCGGTCGTCACATCACAGATGTATTTACCGGTTTCAGCGTCATAAACGACGGTGCCGCAGGGTACGTCGATGTATTGGTTCTTGCCTTTCGTGCCGTGGCACTTGTCGCGCCCGCCATTGCCGCCATGCTCAGCAAAGACATGACGCTGGTATTTCAGATGCAGCAACGTCCAAAAATTATGATTGCCGCGCAGGATAACGCTGCCCCCATCGCCCCCGTCGCCCCCGTCGGGTCCTCCGTTGGGGTTATATTTCACGTGGCGCAGGTGCATCGACCCTCTGCCGCCCTTGCCCGAGCGGCAGTAGATTTTCACATAATCAACAAAATTCGACTCCATCAGTTACAACATAAAGGGTTGAAGGGATGAGGGTTTAAGGGCTGTTTTCTAAAGTCGTTAAGGGCTTTAACGGCTTTACCCTAGGAATGCCTAGGATTCCCTAGGTATTCCTAAGATTACATAGGCTTTCCTAGAATCACCTAAGCATCCTATTTCACACTTGGGGGAGTTAGAAGGGGGCACCTTATAACTCATCCACCACTTGGCAGATATCGCCAAAGATACGGTCGAGAGAACCCAGACCGTTGATGTGGCGGTGCAGTCCTTCGCGCTCGTACCACTCGATAAGCGGCGCTGTCTGGTTGTGATAGACGGCCAGACGTTTGCGGATGGTCTCCTCATTGTCGTCAGAACGTCCGCTCTCCTGTCCACGTTTGATGAGACGTGTCATCAGTTCGTCTTCGGGCACATCCAGTTCTATCATGGCAGCGATGCTGTGTCCGCGCTCGGCCAACATGGCTTTCAGGGCTTCAGCCTGCGGGATGGTGCGCGGGAAACCGTCGAAGATGACGCCCGGATGCTCCTTGCCAAAGCCGTCGTAGACCGATGCGAGGATGCTGACCATCAACTCGTCGGGTATCAGTTGGCCTTTGTCAATATACTCCTTGGCGGTCTTTCCCAGTTCAGTACCAGCCTTGATTTCACTACGCAGCACATCGCCTGTGGAGATGTGGTTGAGCCCATATTTCTCTATCAACAAATCGCTCTGGGTTCCTTTACCAGAACCCGGGGCTCCAAAAATAACAATATTTCTCATAGGTAATTGATCCACTAATGTATAAATGTCTTTCAATCCGCGAGCCTGCTGGTCATAGTCAAGACCGTAGCCGAGGATAAAATCATTGGGTATGCGCATAGCCACATACCTGATATCGAGAGGAACCTGCAATTTTTCGGGCTTGAGCAGGAGCGTACAGATATGTACAGACTCGGGATGACGTGTGCCGAGCGACTCTATCATGCGCTGCATGGTAAGACCCGACTCTACGATATCCTCGACAATGATGATGGTTCTGCCCGTCAGGTCTTCATTGATGCCGAGCACCTCTGTGACCTTACCTGTAGAAGTCGTGCCTTGATAAGATGCCAATTTCACGAAAGAAATCTCACAAGGGATGGTGATCCTCCGCATCAAGTCGGCAGCAAAGACGAATGCTCCATTGAGGACGGCCAACAGAAGCGGGTTCTTCCCTGCCATGTCTCTGTTGATTTGTTGTGCCACCTCGTCCACATGTTTCAGGATTTCCTCTTCAGGAACGGAAATCTTGAAAAATTTGTCTTTAATTTTTATGATACCCATAGTAGTTTAGATTAATTTCTGCAAATTTACAAATTATCCTGTAAATAATGGTCATCATTTGCTATTTATTTTGTAATTTTGCCGCCGTATGAAACTATTTACCGCTGCTCAGTTGCATGAGCTAGATCAATATACCATTGAGCATGAGCCGATTAAATCGATTGATTTGATGGAACGTGCCGCTAAGTGTATCACCCGGACCATCACCGAAGAATGGTCCGCACAGACTCCCGTTGTCGTTTTTGCCGGTCCCGGCAACAATGGCGGCGACGCGCTGGCTGTGGCACGTCTGCTTCATGACGAAGGTTATAATGTGTCCGTCTATCTGTTCAATATTTATAACAAACTTTCGGCCGACTGCACCATCAACCGCGACCGTCTCTCCAACAAGATTGACACGTTCGTGGAGGTGACCAAGGAATTTGACCCGCCACAACTCGAGGCTGATATGCTGGTCATCGACGGACTGTTTGGCACCGGGCTGGACAAACCCCTCGCGGGCGGATTCGCCTCGCTGGTGAAATACATCAACCAGTCGCCGGCGCAAGTGGTGAGCATCGACATCCCCTCAGGCCTCTTGTGCGAGGACAATAGCAATAACATCCACGCCAACATCGTGCAGGCCGACATGACGCTGACCATCCAGACACGCAAGATTGCGTTCTTCTTCGCCGACGCACAGCAATATATCGGCAAATTGCGCATTCTCAATATCGGATTGTCGCAACAATATATTGAGAACACGCCGACGCAGTACAGCATGATGGAGGCCGACGACGCCAAGGCGCTGATGTTGAAACGCGACGATTTCACGCACAAGGGCAGCATGGGACACGCCATGATTATCGCCGGCAGTTACGGCATGTCGGGAGCGGCCATCCTGGCTGCGCGTGCTTGCATGAGAGCCGGAGTTGGCAAACTGACCGTACACACTCCCCGCAACAATTATGCCGTGATGCAGATGTCCATCCCCGAGGCAATGGTACAACTCGACAACGACAACGCGCGGTTCTCGGAGTCGGTAGACACCTCTGAGTGCGACGCCCTCGGCATCGGACCGGGCATCGGCACCGCCGAGGAAACCGCTATCGCGCTGATAGGACAATTAAGGCGCACGAAAGCCCCTATCGTGGCTGATGCCGACGCGCTCAACATCCTTGCCAGTCACCGCGCATGGATGCAACAACTGCCCAAAGAAATCATTCTCACGCCCCATCCCAAAGAGATGGAGCGTCTGGACGGCAACCACTATAACAGCGATTTCGAACTGTTCACCAAAGCACGCGAACTGTCGCGGCATCTGCAAGCCTATGTGTTGCTGAAAGGACATCACAGTGCGCTGTGTATGCCCGACGGACAGGTGGTGTTCAACTCTACCGGCAACTCCGGCATGGCTACAGCAGGCAGCGGTGATGTGCTCACCGGCATTATCACCGGATTGCTCGCACGCGGCTATCAACAAGCGGCTGCCTGCAAACTGGGCATGTATCTGCATGGTCTGGCCGGCGACTTGGCTGCCAAAGAACTGGGTAAAGAAAGCCTCACGGCTAGCGACATCATCCAGTATCTGCCCAAAGCATTTTTGGAATTAGAGAAATAAGTAGAGACTAGAAACAAGGAACAGGGGGCAAGAGAATAGTACTTCATTTGAAAAGTAATCTCTTGCCCCCTGCTTGTTTTTCCCCATTTTCTTCCCCTCCTCTTGGAAGGGTCATGGTTGGGTCTTAGCGCCTATTTAACTCCAATGACTCAATGGCTCCGTTTTGTCCGTAGAATACGAACACGAGTTTATTCTCGTCAGGATATTCCAAGGTATTGAATGTGAATGTCTCTTTGCCGTTGCAATTGATAGTGGTAAGTGTCTGACCCGAGTAACTGACCACATTCACTTTCTGCAGCGGACCATCGGCCTGTGCAAAGAAGATACCGCTGTCGTCGATGCTGGCTGTGACGTCGATTGTAGGCGTATTATTGGGCTCGATGACCTGTACACGATGGTCGGTCAACTCATAACCGAGCGCCTGCAACATTTTCACCGCGTAACGGCGACCCAGTTCACGATAACCGTCGGCTGTAAAATGCAAACGGTCGGGACCAGCCTGACAGCCTTTCGATGACACCACAGAGCACTGCTGGAAACCGATAGGCAGACGGTTGATGGTGGGATTGGCGTGAGCGCAGATGCCATTCTGGTCTTCACCCACGGCTTCGCCTGCTATCAGCGGCACTTTCACAGGGTCAAGATCCAGGTCATGGATGATGTCATTATAGATTTTCTTCACCTTGCGTATCCACTCGTCGTTGTAGGCGTCGGTCTCGCCCTGATGGAGCAGGATACCGCGTATGTCGCCCTCCTCCTGAGCCATCTCAGCCAGTTGTATCAGGCGCTGGTAGGGATTGCCGTCATAGGCGGCTATCTCTTTCTTCATCCAGTCTTGCTTCACATTGGCGACGTACTGACGGCAGAGGTCTTTGTCGAACAGGTCGATGCCACAGCCATCCACGGCGATGTGGATAACACCCACGCGCGCCTTCTCAGGCAGGTTTTCGAGCATCGTACGTCCGAAGTAATCCACTAATGAATACTTGGTGTCTTCGCGGCAGAGAGGCGGCACAGCCTTGCGCCATTGACCCAACTTACGGTCTTTGCCGTTGACGGCAGACAGACTGAGGAACCGGTCGCTCACATCCTGTTTGTCGGCCTTTGTGATTTCGCCCTGCCCCACCATGTTTGACTGTCCTATACACAGGAAGATGTAGAAATTCTCATCTTGTGCGGCCATGCTCACCGGACAAGCCATCATCATCGTGGCCGCAAATAGTTTCTTCAGGATTTTCATACAGATTTCGTGTTTGATTGATTCTATGTCTGCAAACTTACACAAAAAAACTGAAATCAGCACTATTTTGCAAGTTTTTTTAGAATTGGTTACCTATACAAAACATCTCAAGGGTGCCTGCACCCTAAAACCAACAGATGGCTGCCTGAGAAGGACAGCCATCTGCGATGATGTAGTAAACGGTGATATTACTCAGCCAGTTTGTTGTCAGAACCGAGCACGTCGATGATCTTGTGCTTGTACATCTTCTCCATCTCGTCGCGAGCGGGACCGCAGAACTTACGGGGATCAAACTCTCCGGGTTTGTCATGCAGCACCTTGCGCACAGCAGCGGTGAAGGCCAGACGTGAGTCAGAGTCGATGTTGATCTTACAAACGGCGCTCTTAGAAGCCTTGCGGAGTTGCTCCTCGGGGATACCCACTGCGTCGGGCAGTTTGCCGCCGTACTCATTGATGATGTCAACATACTCCTGGGGAACAGAAGAAGAACCGTGGAGCACGATGGGGAAACCGGGCAGTTTCTCCATTACAGCGTCGAGAACATCGAATGCCAATGGAGGAGGAACGAGTTTGCCAGTCTTCGGGTCGCGTGTGCACTGCTCGGGAGTGAACTTGTATGCACCATGGCTTGTACCGATAGAGATAGCGAGAGAGTCGCAACCTGTACGGGTAGCGAAGTCAATCACCTCTTCGGGTTTGGTATAATGAGACTCAGCGGCCACCACTTCGTCTTCCACACCAGCGAGCACACCGAGTTCAGCCTCGACAGTCACGTCGAACTGATGTGCATACTCCACCACTTTCTTAGTCAGGGCGATATTCTCCTCGTAAGGAAGAGAAGAACCGTCGATCATCACTGAAGAGAAACCAGAGTCGATGCAGCTCTTACAGGTTTCGAAACTGTCACCATGGTCAAGGTGCAGAGCGATTTCAGGATGCTCGCAACCCAACTCCTTAGCATATTCCACAGCACCCTGTGCCATGTAGCGCAGCAGTGTGGCGTTAGCATAATTGCGGGCACCTTTCGACACCTGCAGGATCACGGGGCTTTTCAGGTCGCTGGAAGCCTTGATAATGGCTTGCAACTGCTCCATGTTGTTGAAGTTGAAAGCGGGGATGGCATAACCACCGTTGATAGCGCGGGCAAACATCTCTTTGGTGTTTACCAGGCCGAGAGTTTTGTAATCTACCATAGTTGTAAGAATAATAATTATTTTGAATGAATGATTTATTTGCTATTATTCGGGTGCAAAATTAACAAATTATCGCCTCATTTCAAAAGATTCGCACTGTTTTTCACGGGCTATTTAGGTTAAAAATCATTATATCAACCCGCTGCAGGGCACCCCACTCCCGTTTTGCTATCTGCGTTTGACATTTAACCCAAATCGGCATTAACAATGACACCCCCTACCCTTCCAAAAGGAGGGAGAAGGAGGCAAGGGTGGAAAATAAGCAAAAAAAAGAAAGAAGCAAGAGAATTGTCTCATTGAAAGACATTTCTCCTGCTCCTTACCCTCTATTCTCCGCTCCCCAAAAACGAAATCTTACTTCTCGTCAGAACCGATGCATTTCCAAACGACTGCAGCCAAGGCACCACCGATGAACGGACCAACGATGAATACCCAGAGGTCGGACAGTGCTTTGCCACCCTCGAAGAGAGCCGGACCGATAGAACGGGCAGGGTTGACGGATGTGCCAGTGAAGTTGATGCCTACCAAGTGGATGAGCACCAGGCTCAGACCGATAGCCAGACCGGCGAAGTTGTTGGTTGCACCATTAGTGCGTGAGGTAGCGCCCAGGACCACCATCACAAAGATGAAGGTGAGCACAATCTCGACAATCAGACCGTTGGTAGTGCCAGCGGCACAAGCATTAGCACCTGTGTGATGAGCACCTGCTCCCATGGTGATACTTGCCTCGGGCACAGTAGAAACGATGCCTGCGAGCACGGCGGCGGCTATGATGGCGCCAATCACCTGGAATACGATATACATACCTGCATCCTTACCACTCATACGTCCGCTGAGGAACACACCGAGGGTAATGGCGGGGTTGATGTGGCAACCACTGATACCACCGATGGTGTAAGCCATAGCCACAACAGCCAGACCGAAAGCGAAAGCAGTACCCACAACAGAAGCGGCGTCATGGCCACAATTCAAACTCACTGCTGCACCGCAGCCTAACAATGTCAGTACGAATGTACCGAACAATTCTGCCAAATACTTTTTCATAGATTTATGGATTTAGATGAATAAAAATCGATTGATAATAACAGATTGAATAAATCTCTTAAAAACAACGCAAAATTAGCAAATTTATTTTAAATCCGCAAATATTTTGAAGAAAAAAGTTAAAATTTATAGAGGTGAGAGGTTGGAGGTGAGAGGTTGGAGGTGAGAGGTGAGAGGTAAGAGGTGAGAGGTTGGAGGTGAGAGGTTAGTCCAGTGGCAAAATATTTTGAGGGTTCCTCAGGATTTCCAATGTTTGTGTAAGATTAAAGCGAACACAAGGATACGGATCATAGGAGCACATGAGTAATCTCTCACCTCTCACCTCTTACCTCTCACCTCTCACCTCTCACCTCTCACCTCTTACCTCTTACCTCTTGCTTCCAACCTCTTTATTTCTCTTTTAACTCAAAATAATCAAAGACAGCGGAGTCGCCATCCACAGGCGAGGAGGCATACATGCCGAGCACCACACCGGTGAATCCGCCAGCCGCCTCGCTACTGAGCAGGATGGTGTCGAGCGCGCCCAGTTTGTGCCATTCATCGTCGGCTGTCAAGCGGTAATAGAAATGATAGAGCGCCTCATCGCTCTCAACCTTCAATTCCACGGGTGCAAACTGGTCGGCAGCGTCGAGCGCCTGTTCTGCAACGATATAATCAATGGCTTTCAAACGGCAGCGCAATCCCACACTCCTGACGCCCGACTGGCAGCGCAGGAACAGATCGTAATGACCGTCGTTGATTTGGTAGACGGTGAGTCCTCCTTCCGCCTCATCCACGAGCGAATCGCCCTCGCACGCCAAAGACACACGGGTGGTCAGCGATATATTCACACTCTCCTGTCTGCGCCCGAGAAATGACGGGCGGTCGTTTTCCGATAACGTGCTTTTCGATGCCTTTAACCGCAGTGCGGTAAATGAACTGAGGTCGTCGTTGATGCGGCTGGCTGGTCTGATCATGCTGTCTTGCGGATTTTGCAACATCAGCCATCCGGGGTCGCTCAGACTCTCAGGGAAGGTGAAATGCTCCGTGACAGGTTTGGGTGCTGTCTGGGGCAATGTGGGCACCTTCATCGACAGTTCCACCGTACCGTTTACGTTGACCACGGGCCATCCCTTCTTCTCCCATTTCACGGGGGCAAGGAACGTCTCACGGCCCAGGTGGTGGTAATTGCCACCGTATGTACGGAACGCGAGGAACATCATCCACCATGACCCGTCAGAAGCCTGCACCAGATCGGCATGGCCCGTTCCCTGTATCTGGCTGGTCTGCGTGATGCGACGCTGATGGCAGAGGATGGGGTTGTCGGGATTGCTCTTATAGGGTCCCTCTATCTTCTTGCTCCGTGCGATGGTGATACTGTGTCCGTATTCCGTGCCGCCCTCAGAGATGAGCAGGTAATAATAGCCGTCTTTCTTGTAGATATGCGGTCCCTCAGGATAACGCCCGCCCGTGCCGCGCCACAGTTGGCGGCTCTCGGTCAGTTGTTCGCCCGTCTTTGGGTCTATCTCGCAGAGCCAGATGGCGTCGTCGGGGTTGCTTACCATGTAACACTTGCCGTTTTCGAAATAGAGCGAGGGGTCGATACCCTGCTGTTTGAGCCATATCGGTTCGCTCCACGGTCCGCTCGGGTCGGTGGCGGTGACCATGAAATTGCCGCCGTTGCCCACATTGGTCGTTATCATGTAATACGTACCCTCATGATAGCGGATGGTCGGGGCATATATGCCTTGCCAAGAGGTGGCACCCTTGAGCGACACCTGCGACGCGCGGTCGAGCACATTGCCTATCTGTTCCCAATGGATGAGATCGCGACTGTGGAAAATGGGCACACCCGGGAAATACTGAAACGACGAGTTGACCAGGTAGAAGTCATCGCCCACACGGCACACGCTGGGGTCGGGATGATAACCGGGTATTACGGGATTGTTATACCCCTGCACACTTTGTGCCGAAATAGCGGCGGCATTTGCTGCAAAGAACAGTAAGAAGAATAATTTTTTCATACAAAAATCGTATTATTTTGCCACAAAAGTAATCATTTCTTTGAGAAATACGTAATTTTGCACCCGATAATTATTATCATGCACAATATGAAGACAAAAAAAATCGTCTGTTTTGGAGAATTGATGCTCCGTCTCGAAGAGGAAGGACAGCAGTTGGAAAATGTAAACCTCGACACCGCCATTTTTGTGGGCAGCGAGGCCAATGTGGGCGTATCGCTTGCGACGCTCGGTGATAACGTATGGATGGTAACCCGTCTGCCCGACAATGTGGTAGGACACACCGCTGCGAAGAAATTGCAGGACTTCGGCGTCAATACCGACCTGATAATGTTTGAGGGCGACCGCATTGGCACCTATTTTCTTCAGAAGGGACAGTCGCGCCAGAAGTCGAAGACCATCTACGACCGCGACAACACGCCATTCAGCACACTCAAACCGGGCGACATCGACTGGCATGCCATCCTCAAGGACGCTGACATCTTTCATACCACCGGCATATCCATCGGCATTTCACAAAGTGCCGCTGACGTAACCTTCGAGGCTCTTGATGTGGCCGATGAACTGGGACTGACCATTTCCGTAGACATTAACTACCGCTCGGCTCTATGGAAATACGGTGCCGACGCCCATGAGACCATTACCCGATTGATGCAGCGCGCTGATGTGATGTTTGGCGACGCGATAGAATATGAGTGGCTCACAGGCCGCCGTGTGCCCTTGGAGGTCACCTCCGCCAACGACCCGCTCGATCTGGCAACCTACGAAGATTGGTACAAGGAATTGCACAAGATATGCCCGCGATGCAGCAAGATGATTATCGGCACACGCAATCAGGTGGCGCCTACCCATCACCTGCTCACTGCCCTGATGCTCTCCGATGGCAAGGACATGTTGCATTCCGTCATCCATGACATCACCAACGTGATTGACCCCGTGGGCGTGGGCGATGCTTTCGCCGCTGGCAGCATCCATGCAGCCCTCCATTTCCCCGATGACCCGCAGAAATGGCTCGACTACTCACTCGCTGCAGCCACACTCAAAAACTACATTCCTGGTGACTTCAATCTCGCCAAGGATGAGGAAATTCTGAATCTGATAACCAACTCCAACCCTCACGAAGGGAGGGAATAAGTAGTTTCTCCCCGTCTCTCCAAAGGGCGATGGGAGCGAATACTATAAAAAAGCAGGGAGCAAGAGAATGATTTTCCATCAGTGAAATCTCCTATTACTCCCTGCTTCTTTCATCCTCCCTCGGAAAATCCGGGGCGGGTTCCTTAGAACCACCCCATCAGCACCCGCAGATAGGCAGTCAGTTCGGCTGCCATTTTTTGATGCTGCCAGTAACTGGGATGCCAACTGGCACCGTATTTCAAATCGCCGTTTTGCGGAGTGAAATCGAAACGATAGACCTCATTGTCACCATTTTTGCGGGCATCGGCCTGAATCTGGTCGAGCGTCTGTTTTTGCAATTCCAATTCTTTTCCGTTAAGCATACAACCCGTGAGGAGTACGATTTTGGCTTTGGGATAATGCTTTCTGACGTTGCCTAGGAACGTAGAATAAGCCTCGGCAAAGAGACGGATATCGAAATTGGGTGTGGAGAGGTCATTGGTACCGAGGTTGATGCACACCACTTGCGGTGTGTAACGGTTGAAATCCCACGTCTGCGAGAAATCATCGAAATTGGTGTATTCATATTGCTTGGGCATCTGATTAGGAGTGCCCTCGCGCGCTCCGTCATAGCAACGGTAGGCGCCGATGCCCGACCGCGCCACGACATAATCCATAGCATTCAGATTGCGGGTGGTGATAGCGGCGTATGTGTAGTAATGATTCTCTGTGGCATCCTCAAAGGGGTCGGGAGCATTCATGCTCTCCGAACCGTAGCCGCAGGTGATGCTGTTGCCGATAAACTCAATCTTCCGTTCGGGCAGAGCCGGGGGCGGCAACAGACGACAACCCTCGTCGAGCACAAAACCGCGAAACTCCGGCCGACGGTTCAGTCCCTCGATGCAATACATCAGCCTGACTGTATGTCGTCCTTGCGGCAGAGCCACGGCCAAGGTCACCAACGAGTCGTTCACACCCGTGAAAGCCACCTTAAACGCCTCACTTCCGTCGATGGTCGCCATGAAATAACCGCTTTCAGGTTTGGCTATCATGCGCAGCGACGTGCCCTCAAAGCACGCGTTGATCTGCACACCGGGATAGGTGAACATCGGCGAGTCGGGGTTGTTGAAGTTGACACGCCCGATATATTGGATATTCGGGTCGGATGCGGGAATCACCGTGCCACGTACAGGCAACGTGACCGACGCTGAAGCCGTCAATGACAACAGGGCGACGGCCAAAAAGAGAATCTTTTTCTTCATGATGGTATGGTTATAATTGAAACCCCACCCTTTCTCTCTCTGGGGAGGGCGTGACTACTTCTCTACTTGTTAACTATCTGCCATCTCCCCCTCAGGGGAGTCAGAGGGTGGCTATCAGGTCAACTGATTTCGTGATTTCATCTCCAGGTATCGGTTTACGACGTTGACGATGAGTTGGTCAGGAGTGGTAATCATGCTGTAGATACCGTTTTGGCGCAGTGTGTTGGCGATGAGACGGCGCTCGTATTGATAGCGCTCAGCCGCCACATGCTGGAAATAATCCTGCTCGTCGGCCGTAGGAGAGGCGATGAAATTGCTCAGTTCCACATCTTCGAAGAAGACAATCAGCAGACGGTTGCGCTTGTTCATCTGTTTGAGGTATGGCAGACTGCGATTGAGGTCGTTCATGCCTGCAAACGAGGTGAAAAGCACGATAAACGACCGTTTGCTGACGAAACGGTTCACCTGTGTCAAGAGCGACGAATAATCGGGTTCACCGAAAGTTGTCTGCTGGTGGTAGAGATTCTCGAGGATGGTCTGCATGTGGCCGTGCTGCCGGCTGGCAGGCACAAACGTGTCGAACTCCTCGGCAAAGGTCATCAGGCCCGCCTTGTCGTCTTTGTTCATCGCCACATACGAAAGCACGAGTGCCGCATTGATGGCATAATCGAGATAAGTCATGCCATTGAATGCCTGCTGCATGACGCGACCCTTATCTATCAGACTGTATATTTGTTGTGATCGCTCATCCTGATAGACATTGACCATAAGTTGATGACGGCGCGCCGACGCTTTCCAGTTGATGGTGCGGTAGTCATCTCCCTGCACATAATCCTTGATATGCTCAAAATCGGTGTTGTTGCCTACACGGCGGATGCGTTTGATGCCCGCCTCGACCAGGCTGTTGCTTACTGAGAGTATCTCCATGCGGTTGAGCATCATATACGAGGGATAGACCTTCACCTCTTGATTTGCCGGGCAGCGGAACCGCCGTTGCGCCAGTCCGAGCCGCGTGGAGGCAAAGACCATGATGTCGCCAAATGACAGCAGTCCGCGCTCTACGGGACGCAGACGGTAAACAATCGTGTCGGCTTGTCCGGAAGCGAGATGTAAACCGAACGACAGGTCGCGCCGCTGTAATTCAACCGGAGCCTCGTCGATGACCTGCACCTTGAGCGGGAACAGGCTGTTGTTGCCAATGCGCAGCCTTACCTCGTTGTCGTCGCCGTTGGAGAATCGGTCGGCACATTCACGCGACGCCTCCACCGCACTGCGCGTGTAGAGCATCACCCAGTCGGCCGCCAACAGCACGACGAAGAGCACGAGCAGCACCAAGCCTATCGTGAACAACGGCTGCGCCAGTACTCCCAGACCGGTGATGACCGCTATGGCAAACAATATGATAAAACTACGCTTCGTCAAAGTGGATTATTATCTATCTATTAGGGACTAGTAGGCGTTTCTAGGAAATCCAAGGATTATCTAGGTAATACTAGGTTTTCCTAAAATCCCTTTTAATTAGGAATCCTCACTTGATTGATGAGGCGCTGCACCACTTTCAGGGTAGTGTGACCTTCCATCTCTGCTTCGGCGGAGAGTATCATGCGGTGCTGCAACACGGCGGGTGCCACATACTTGATGTCGTCGGGTGTGACGAAATCGCGGCCCTGCAACAACGCAAACGCCTTCGACGAGCGCAGTAACGCCACGGCGGCACGCGGCGAGGCGCCCAGATACACGGCACGGTCACTACGGGTCTGCTGTACCACCTGCGCGATATACACCAACAATGAGTTGTCAACATAGACATTGGCCACCATCGAACGATAGCGGAGCAGTTCGTCGCGGGTGAGCACAGGTTGCAGATGCTCGAGTTTCACTAGCCGCGCATTGCTCTGATGACGCTGCAGGATAGCCACCTCCTGATCAATCGTGGGATAGAGCATGGAGATTTTCATCAGGAAGCGGTCGAGTTGCGCCTCGGGCAGTTTGTAGGTGCCTTCCTGTTCTACGGGGTTTTGCGTGGCCAGCACGGTGAAGAGATCGCCCAGCGGATAGGTAGTACCGTCGATAGAGGCCTGCCGCTCCTCCATCACCTCAAATAGCGCCGCTTGGGTCTTGGCGGGTGCACGGTTAATCTCATCCACCAGCACCACATCGGCGAAGACAGGACCGCGGTGGAAATCAAACTCCGAGTTTTTCATATTGAACACGGTGGTGCCGAGCACATCCGACGGCATGAGGTCGGGCGTGAACTGCAAACGGCTGAAACGCGCGTCGAGCAGCCGCGATACGACACGTGCCAGCAGTGTCTTCGCCACACCGGGCACACCCTCCAACAGCACATGGCCGTCGGCAAGGATGGCTGTGAGCAGCAAGTTGACGGGCACCTCTTGTCCTACGATGACCGATGCGATAGACTGCCGTATGACATTGACCTTCTGCGAGAATTCCGTGAGGTCGATCCGGGGTTGGTTATAGGTCTGTTCCATATCTTATTGGTTGTATTTTATTGGTCGTTTTTGGGGTGATTGGTATGACGGGAGGATGGGAGCAATGGGAGTGATGGGGAGGATGGGAGCAATGGAAATCCCGACAGGAGAACTATTGGCTTTAACTACTTTAACTTCCTTAACTACTTTAACTTCCTTAACTACTTTAACTTCCTTAACTAGCCAGCAACTATGTCGCTTCCAGTATCTTGTTCATGTGATCAATCAGGGGTTTCACTTGATGGAAATCCACCGATTTATTGCTGGCCAGTCTTTCTTGCACACTATGTATCAACTGTGTGATTTCCTCCTGCGCCAGACCGCTTTTTTGAGCCAGCAGGTACATGTTTTGCGCTTCGCGTTCATGGTCGTTGATGTCTATCATCAAACGGCGGCGCAATTCCTCAGCGAAATAGGTATATTTCATCTTCAGCAACGAGAGGTGGTCGCCGCGGTTGTAATAGATATTGCCCACGATTTGCACAAACTCCAGCGAATGGTTCTTTGGTGCTCGTTTCACGGGGATAATCCGCTGGCGGCGGCGCGCATGCATCACAGCCATGAGCAGCAAGGCCGCCAAAGCGATATAAAGGGCTGCCCTGAGCGGAGGCCTCGAGAGGAAATAACTAAGAGTCGAAGGCGCATCATCTCCTGCGTTGCGACGCTTAAACATTCCATCGAAGTCAATGAATTCAGGCGGGTATTCAAGCCTTGTGACAGGCCGGTCGGCTATCTGTTCCATCAGGATCATCACATAGCGTGAAACCTCATTGTCGAGGATGCCGTAATTGGTCATCAACAACGGGGTGGTGACCACAATCAACGCGCCTCCTCTATCATTTGACTTGACCTTGACCGCCACCGCATAGTCCTTTTTCATTGTCGCCAAATATTCCGCTCGGGGATTGTCTTTCTCCAGAGTGGCCCCAATTACTTCTTGGGGCACATGGCAAACAACAGCGTCATCGCCGGCACGACCCCATTGAATGGTTTCATATTTCTTCTTTTCCAAAGATTTTTTGAAGTTTTCAAAAATAAAACCATAGCTGGAGTGTATATTCAGTTTCCATTTGTCGCTAATCTCATCCGAAAATCCATCAGCAGTCACCATCACCCGGCAACCCTGATTGACCAGCGCTTCGATTTGTGTACCATCACCTTGGTTCAACATCCAAGAATCGGTCACCAAAAGCGAGCGGTCTTTCCATTCCTTCGTATTCAGACTGTCCAAATCGCCTATCAGCACCTGATAGCCATTCGGCAGCGTCTCGGCCATGATGGTGTCAAACACGGCATGTCCGAAGGGATCGGTCGACGAGTAGGAAGGATGCGCCCACCGTTGACTGTCGTCATATTTCTTGCTATTGGCGTAATTCGTCAACAGCACGGCACCCACAATGAGTACCACGATGCCCAACAACGCCAATCCTATGGTCTTGCCGTCACGCATGGTCACCTCCTTTCACGATCTCTTCGCGCAACCGTTCCATCTCACGATACAACGACTCATCGGCAGGATAATGGCCAAAGCGCACCAGCAGGTAATGCAGAGTGAGCAACCGCAGTGACTCGCTGTCGGCCTCATCCACATACTCCATCGGTGTCTTGTATTTCTCCCAGTGAATACGCCCGTCATCGTCGAGCCGGCGCAAGGTGGCGAGGTATACCAGCCGCACGGCCTCAGCCCAGTCGCCTCGCGCCACTGCCTCGTCGATGGGTGTGGCGTAGTCGTCTATCTCGTAGATGTTGTCCACCACCTCATCGTCATCGTCGTCATTCTCGCCGGCTTTCTTCTTGTGCCACTCCATATGACGCATCACCCACCATGCCACTATTGCCAGCAGCAGGACAAGGATGATAACCCAGAACGTGGTACCCAAATTGCCTAGCCATGCGAAGATATCGCCCAAGAAACTACTTCCTTCCGATGACGTTGGCAAGTCGTTAATAGCAAGATCATTATCCGACATGTCTGCCGGAGAAAGCCCCGAGGTATAGTCGTAATCCGACTGCCATTTTCGGAGCGTCTCCTGTGCGATGGATAATGTGTCTGATGCGTTCATCTTGTATAATTATATTTCATCGAAATGACGGACATCCTCATAAAGTGATACCGACGAGTATTTTTCTTCAGCATGGCCGTATTGATAGCCAGCGCCAATCATCATCACCGAGAGGCAGGCAAATGTGACAAAACTATTCAATGCCACCAACACGCCGTAAATAATGTAGATTACCTCGTGACTGATGTGGCCTGAGAAGAAGAATCCCGAGAGATAAGAACCTAACAGATACATCAGCGCATCAGGAATTCCGCGGAAGAAGACCAACACAAGCCACAATCCGGCTGACACCATGAGCATTCCGCCCCATGTGTTCAATCCCAAATCGAGAGAATGACCCGCAGCACGCAAAGGCGGGAAATATCCCACCTGACAAGTCGGCGCATAGAGCGCTAAAGGTATCATGACCATAATCAGCACCAATTGTAACTGGAAGCTGACCGAGCAAAACAAGAAAAAGAAGAAATAGACCACCACGGTGATGACTGCGGCGCCGGGCAAAGCACGTTTCAAAGCACTGCGGTATTCCGGCCATGCCAGGTCACGCAAACGCCCCTCTCGGTATTGGTAAAGGCTCATCAACGCCCCGGTAGAGGTAAAGAGCATCAGCAGCGCCAATCCCGTAACAATCGCATAGGGTGATAAGATTTCATGATTCTTAAACGAAAGACCTATCAAAAAATCCGCAAAGTCGATGTCCCATTCCTCATAATAATAGACGGAGAAGTTTGGTGTATTACTCACATGCAACCACCCCAAAACGGCACACAGCGGCAACAACGGCAGCACACACCAACACAACCACCAACGGCGATTCTCGCGAAGGAAATCAATCGTGGCGGTTATCTTCTCGCCCGTCCCTCGAATACGGAAAAAGTCTATTTTAGGCTGCTCGTTCTGCATCGCGGTGACGTTTTACGGGTACATAGACATAATAGAACAACACAAAAATCAGCGAGAGGAGAATGACGGTCAGGCGTAGCGCATCGGGCACATGGGTGTAACGGGTGAACGTACCCTCAATGAACCCGGCCATAATGACCATGGGCACACCACTAATCAATATCTTCAGACCGCGTTTTGCACCACGGCGAAACGACTCTATGCGGCTGAAGGTGCCGGGAAAGAGCCAGCCGTTGCCCATGGCGATGCCCGCACCGCCGGCAAGCACGAGTTCTGACAGTTCGAGCGTGCCGTGGAGCATCATGGCCAACAAGCAATCGCCCAACACACCATGCTGCGCCATGAAGGTGGGGAAAGCACCCACCATCAGTCCGTTTTGCAAGATATGAAAACCCGTGGCAAACGAGGTGAAAATACCTGACACAAAACATATGAACGACACTATCTGGTTGTTGAGCGTGATGCCGAGGAACATGTCTATCGGAGGTTCGCCGTTATACACCGCCATGGGCTCGCCATTGCGGATATTTTCCAATGTCATGTTCACATAGTTATTGCCGAGGATATTACGGACAAAATCCTCGCCTCCCAAAGCGGTGAAGATGCCCATCACCACAGCCACCAGGAAAACGATAAGAGATATTCGCAACTCCTTGCGCCCGTCATAAACGGCCAGCGGCACCTCGTGCGTCCAAAAAGTGATCAGGCGGCTCCATTTCTCACGTTTGTGGTGATAGAGTTCACCATGTAGCATCAGCGCCAGATCATTCAGATAAGCCGTGACGCGCGAGTTAGGGTAATGGGTCTGGGCAAAGGCCAGATCGGCAGTCACATCGGTATAAGCCTCGACCAGTTCGTCGGGACTGCTGTTGGAAAAGTCGAACGTGCGTCGCTCGGCGTTTTTCCATTTTTCCATGTTCTGCCGGATAAATATGGCCTCTTTCATCTTTTAGATTTGAGATTTGAGGTTTTCAGACTTACCCTGAGCATTTGAAATACTCTGTGTTCCCATCCCCTCGGGGAGAGACAGGAAGGGCACCCTTTGAAATTTAAACCCCGCTTATCGTTGCAAAATTAATAAGAATATAGTATTTTTGCAAACAAAAGAAAGATTAATATTAGCATGGCTCAAACAAATATCACCACAGGACAATATGTCAGACTCAACATGACAGCGGCGAGCGTGCTCTCACGTATTACCGCATGGCTCATCGATGGTGCACTGATGGCCTGCTATATCTTAATCATGATGTCCATATTATCCATCATTTTGATAAAGACATCGCAAACCGTTCGGGTAATCTTCATCATCTTTTTGGTCGTGCTGCCCCTCTATTTCTATCCCTTGGTATGCGAGAGATTCTGGAAGGGAAAGACGCTCGGCAAACATCTGATGAATATCCATGTGGTCAATCTCGACGGGTCGCGGCCCACTACCGGGCAACTTCTCATAAGGTGGCTGCTGTTCATCGTTGACGGTCTGTTGCTCGGACCCTGCATCGGGCTGCTCTCCATCATCTTCACTCGCAACAGCCAACGGTTGGGCGATTTGGCGGCAGGCACCGTTGTCGTGCGCGCGAAGGATTACTCGAAAATGGGTATCCGGTTGTATGATTTTCTGTTCAATAACCCAAACTACCGTCCTTTCTACCCTGAGGCAGCTAATTTGTCGTGGCGACAGGCAGAGACTATCGCACGCGTGCTGCACGAGCCCATGAATATCGACCACCGCCACGAACTGATACCACAGTTGGCACAACAGGTACAACGCACGCTCAACATTACTCCCGTAATGCCTCCCGAGCAATTCCTCCAAACTGTCGTCAACGACTATTATTATTATGATGTGAGGTAAGAAAGGAGCCCCCTTGGAGCCCTCCTCTAACTCCCCAGTGAGCCCCCCTCTAACTCCCCCAAGGGGGAGAATATAGTTAGTCCTTTAATAGAGAAGTAACTATTCCTTCCCCTCGGGGAGGGTAAGGGTGGAGGCACCCTCTTGTAGGTTAGGGTGGGTTGTTCTACACAAGGCGGGTTATTGGGGCGCTTTCATATAGGCACAAAAAAAAAGGACTCCGCCGAGTCCCAACCTTTGTTAACCTTAAATCTAATACTATGAAAAACACAGTGCAAAGGTAAGACACATACCTTATTATTACCAAATGTTTGCCCAAATATTTCAATTGAAAGTTAAATTTCTTGATTTATATCAATTCGAAAGTTGTGTGCGTACACTAAAACTAATATGGAATGAGTGCCACCAGAGCCATCTAGGAAGCCCCCGGCTCAACTCTCAAGAAGCCCCCACCCTTACCCTCCCCGAGGGGAAGGAATAGTTACTTCTCTATTAAAGGACTAACTATATTCTCCCCCTCGGGGGAGTTAGAGGGGGGCTCACTGGGGAGTTAGAGGGGGGCTCACTGGGGGGCTATTTATACTCTTTTCGGACACATTAGGAAGGGGCTAGGCTGTTTGTCCGAAAAACAGCGGAGTGTCCGAAGCAAAAATCAACGTTCTGCACGATTTTCTTGGAATCGGAGGTTTTTACGCCGTACCTTTGCAATGTCAAAAGACAAAAAACAAAACCCCGAACAATAAAAACGACGAACAATGATGACGATAAAAAAGAACGTGATAAAGGCGATGCTGATGGGTATCCTTTCTATAATAGCATTCACTGCCTGCTTTGACGACAACAAAGGAACATTCGTCAACGGCACAGAAATGGACAGCGATCAACTCCCCTTGACGGCACAGATGTTCATCAATGAAACCTTTCCCAAAGCTCCGATTACCTCAGTAGAATTTGAGGATGGGAAATACGAAGTACGCCTGAAAGACTATACAGAAATCGAATTTTACATGGATGGCGACTGGAGCACTGTTGACTGCGGACTCCATGCCGTTCCCGAACATATCATTCCCATCGACATCACGAACAATGTGAAGGAGCAATTTCCCGAAGCAGAGATCACGAAAATCGACAAAGAGCTTTACGGCTACGAAGTAGAACTGTCGAACGACCTTTACCTGAAATGTGACCACCAAGGTATGATCTTTGAAATGGAGTCCTAAAATACAAGAATACTGAGATTCAATAACATACTTTCTTTACTTAAAAATGGCTGCGCCGGGATGGCACAGCCTTTTTTAGTTCCTGCCCTAACCCTCCCTTCGGGGTTAGTTTTATTAATTGACTACAAAATACGAAGGAATTACAACCAATCACACGTCAGACCTAAAAAGGGAAAAAGGAAATGCCCATAATCATACAGAAAACCATTGTCCTTTCACTTCTTAGCGAACAACGTGAGCGGCAACTTCACTTTAACTTCTTTAACTCCCAGATTCCACGACCACCACACCTTCTTGCTTCTTGCCGTCCATCATGATTTTCAGGGGCTGAGGGAATCGGACCACACGAACAAAGTCAGTCTCGTCGATGGCGGGCATGGCATCGAGAATGTCTTTCTGGAAGATGCCGTTGCCGGTGAAGGTGTTGATGGTGAAATAGCCCACTCCGAACGAGGTGAGGTTTTGGAAGAAATGTGTACCCTGCGACGGGTCTACACGGTAATTCTTCAGCGCCACCTCGACGATGATACGCGCCGCACTGATATGCGGCCATTTCACCGGGATGCCCAGCCAATAATCTGACGAGCCCCAGCGTCCCGGTCCCACCAGCACATAATTGCGTCCCTCGTCGAGATAACGTCGGTTGATGCGCTCGATATGGTCAGCGATGGTGGGGTTGTTCGAAGCGGTGAACTCATCATCGGTCTTTACATACACCACGTCGGTCACATCCTCGCTGATGCCGTGACCAAGCGAGTTGTGCGACCGCAACAGGCACTGCTCGTCGGGAATAGAGAGGATATCCACATCGAGCACTTGTTTTGCATCGACGATGGGGCGTATCTGCAAGAGGTAGAATTCGCCGGTACGGTCGTCGTTGATATTGCAGGCAAACTCTATCTCCACAGGACGGCGCATGCTCTCCGCACCGCGCGTCATGGCCAGTTGCATGATCTCGGGCAGTGGGAACACGCCCTGTTGCAACACGCCGCTGAAGGTGATGACCTTACGGCCTCCCTCATAAATGCCGTCGCGGATAACCTGGTCGTAGGGGTCGAAAGTAGAAGCGATGTAATTGAGCGAGCGGTCCTTGTCGGCCTCCTTCACCCGCAGGTTGAGGATGTTAAACCCGTCGTCAACCTTGAAATCGCTGCCCACATGCTCCATATCGAGGGCATAGAAACGGGTTTGCGTCTCGCGCAGTGCCGTCTCCATCTCGCTGGTTTGCAGCACCTGGTTGGGGTGGAACGGGCTGACGCGCAAGGTCTGCCCGCCATCGACGATATATTTACCCAGTCCGAGGGCGAGATTGGCGATGCCGTCCTCTGCCCGCTCATCGCCGATAGGATAGTAATTGAGCGAACGCAGCACACCGCTGATATTGGGATAGAAGCGGGTGCCGTACTGATGGCCCACCACCTCTTGCAAAATGACCGCCATCTTCTCCTGGTCGATGACATTGCTCGTGGCTGTCATATAGGCTTTCGAGTCGCGGTAATAGACCGACGCATACACAGCCTTGATGGCACAGGCCAACATGCTCAGCATCTCGTATTTATCCTCGAGATAAGGAATCATATAGGTGGAATAGATGCCGGCAAAGGGCTGATAGTGGGCATCTTCGAGCAGCGACGACGAACGCACCGCAATGGGGCACTTCGTGGCCTCAAAAAACGTGAAGAAGTCGGCGATGAGCGTGTCAGGCAACTGCGCTTTAAGGAAATGGCGCAGGATATACTCGTCGTCGGCATCCGACAATGCCACCTTATATAAATCGTTGTTCTCCATGAACTGGTCGAAGAGGTCGGTACAGAGCACCAGCGTCTTCGGGATGGATACGGAGGCATTCTCAAACTGGTTGAACTCAGGATGGCGCTTGATGACATTGTCAAGGAAGGCCAGGCCCCTACCCTTTCCTCCGAGCGAGCCCTCGCCGATACGGGCGAAGTGGGCGTATTTGTCGAACTTGCCACGGTCGAACACCGCCACCACGCCGATGTTTTTCATCCTTCGGTATTGCACGATGGCATCGAAGATAATCTGGCGGTGGGCATCCACATCCTGCAATTTATGCCATGTGACGTGCTTCAGGAAGGCCGACACGGGGAAAATGGCACGTGCTGACAGCCAACGGCTCACATGGTTGCGCGACACATGATAGAGCATCGAATCGCGCGGGATGCGGAATATGTTGTCCTGCAACTCCTTCAGGGTGCTCACGCGCATGATCTCGTTATGCGTGACAGGGTCGCGGAAGATGAAGTCGCCGAAGCCCATGTGCTCGGCTATGAGGTGGCGCAGGTCGAGGTTGCGCGACTTGGAACCCTTGTTCACATAGTGGAAATGTTCAGCCTTGGCCTTCTCCTCGTTCTCCTCCTCGGCACTTTGCAGGATGAGAGGTACATACTCATTGCGCTCGCGGATGGTGCGCAACAGGCGGAAACCCGCCTCGGGGTCTTTCACGCCCTCGCGCGGGAAGCGCACGTCGCTGATTACGCCCTGCATATTGTCATGATAGCGGTCGAAGAGTTCAATGGCCTCCTCGTAAGTACGTGCCAACACCACCTTCGGGCGTCCGCGCTTGCGTTGTGCCGCGGCGTGCGGGGTGAGCGCCTCGGTAGAGAAGTTCTTGCTCTGCACGAGGATATAATGGTAGAGGTTGGGCAAGATAGATGAATAGAAACGAATGTTGTCCTCGACAAGCAGGATGACCTGCACACCTGCCTCGGCGATATCGTGGTCGATATTCATGCGGTCCTCAATCAATTTGATGATGGAAAGGATGACGTTGGTGTCGCCCAGCCAGCAGAACACATAGTCGAAGATGGAGAGGTCCTCGTCTTGCATGCGCCGGGTGATGCCGTGCGAGAAGGGCGTGAGCACCACGCAGGGAATCTCAGGGAAGTCGGCTTTCACGTCACGGGCAACGGAGAAGGCGTCATTGTCGGCATTGCCCGGCATACAAATCACCAGGTTGATCTCGGTCACCTCCATCACACGACGGGCCTCCTCGGTGGTACTGACCTGCGTAAACGTAGGCGGATAGCGAAGGCCCAGTTCCATGTATTCGTCGAACACCTTTTGATCGACACGTCCATCGTCCTCCAACATGAACGCATCATAAGGATTGGCAATGATGAGCACGTTGGTGATACGCTTGGTCATGAGATTGACAAACGACACGTCTTTCAAAAGAAACTTACTCCACTGTTCAGGTATTTTTTCTTCCATAATAAGAGCCTCCACCGCACCCCTCCACAAGAGGGGGACACTCACATGAGGTGAATTGTGAATGATGAATAGGTAATTGTGAATTAGTAATTGTTTTGTGCAAAAGTAGTAAAAAAATGCGGAAAGGAGGGGCGGCATGAAACAAAAAAAAGGCAGAATGACAAAAAGGCAGCGAAAAGGCTAAAAAAAACATGTTTTTATTTGGAGTGTATCGGAATAATCTCTATATTTGCAAAGTCTTTTGACACTATGTAACACGTTAACCTAACTAATAATATTTACTATGGAAGTTGAGAAAATCATGCATGCCCTGGAGCAAAAGCATCCGGGCGAGGCCGAGTATTTGCAGGCGGTAAGAGAAGTGCTTATCTCTGTAAAAGACGTTTACAACCAGCATCCCGAATTTGAGCGCGCCAAACTGATTGAGCGCATCGTGGAACCAGAGCGTATCCTTACGTTCCGTGTGCCTTGGACCGACGACAAAGGCGAGGTACATGTCAATCTGGGTTACCGCGTGCAGTTCAACAGCGCTATCGGTCCGTACAAAGGCGGTCTGCGTTTCCACCCGTCTGTGAACCTCTCCATTTTGAAATTCTTAGGCTTCGAGCAGACATTCAAAAACGCTCTTACCACACTGCCCATGGGCGGCGGCAAGGGCGGAAGTGACTTCTCTATCCGCGGACGCAGCGACGCCGAGGTAATGCGTTTCTGCCAGGCTTTCATGACTGAACTGTACAAAGTGATTGGCCCCGACATGGATGTGCCCGCAGGCGACATCGGCGTGGGCGGCCGTGAAATCGGCTACCTCTTCGGCATGTACAAGAAACTGACACACGAGTGGCACGGCGTGCTCACAGGAAAAGGACTGGAATGGGGCGGCAGCCGCATACGTCCCGAGGCTACCGGATTCGGCGCACTCTACTTCGTGAACCAGATGCTGCAGACTCACGGCATCGACATCAAGGGTAAGACCGTGGCTATCAGCGGATTCGGAAACGTGGCATGGGGCGCAGCCACCAAGGCTACACAACTGGGTGCCAAGGTCATCACCATCAGCGGACCCGACGGCTACATCTACGATCCCGAAGGCGTCAGCGGCGAGAAGATCGACTACATGCTCGAACTGCGCGCCAGCGGTAACGACATCTGCAAACCCTACGCAGACGAATTCCCCGAGGCTACTTTCGTACCGGGCAAGAAGCCGTGGGAGGTGAAATGCGACATCGCGCTGCCTTGCGCTACCCAAAACGAACTCAATGGCGCCGACGCCGACATGTTGCTTGCCAACAAACCGTTGTGTGTGGCTGAGGTGTCGAACATGGGTTGCACTGCCGAGGCAGCAGAGAAGTTCGTCGCAGCGAAGATGCTGTTCGCTCCGGGCAAGGCTGTCAACGCCGGCGGCGTGGCAACATCAGGTCTGGAGATGACTCAGAACTCGATGCGCCTGAACTGGAGCGAGAAAGAAGTGGACGAAAAACTGCACTATATCATGCACTCCATCCATGACGCTTGTGTGAAATACGGCAAACAGCCCGACGGCTACATCGACTATGTGAAGGGCGCCAATATAGCCGGCTTCATGAAGGTGGCCAACGCCATGATGGCCCAGGGTATTGTGTAAGGGCCTTCCCCCGTACCCTCTCCAAGGAGGGGGACATAAACCCGACAAATAGACTTTAATTATTAAAAAAGAGGTGAGAGAATGTTTTCTCTCACCTCTTGGTTTTTATCTTAATTTGTGTCTCCCTCTCTTTGATGGAGTTCGGGGGAGGCTCTTACTCCTTATCTCGTTTTCTTCGTTTGTACAGTGAACTCCTGCACTTGCGACATGGCTTTGTTGCCTTGGAGCACGGAGACACAGAAGGTGGCGGTGCCATCCTTCAGTTTGCCGGCCTTGACCATGGCGGTGTAGCGGATGGCTGCACCGGGAGCCAGACGTTCCACATGCATACTGGGCGAGATGTAGATGCGCTTGTTGCCTGTCGATTCCACCACGGTGGGCACGATGTCGTAGAGGGTCTCGTTGGATGTGTTGACCACCTCGAAGATAACCTTGCTCACCTCGTTGCTCGCCAGCGAATTGTCGTGGTTGTCGTCCACGAAACGGGCGTTGCGAATCTGGATCTGCGGGCTGTAGCCATAGTCGCTGTACATTTTGTTGGCACTCGAAGCGGCGGGAGTGGTAACATGAGCCTCAGTGGCGGTGTAATCGCCATTGTAGTCGCTGCTGTCGAAGTCGTAGAGACGGTCATCGCCACTGCCAGTCTCGTCGTAGCCGCTGTCGGTGGAGTCGAAACGATATTCGCTGCTGTTGTAATCTGTGCCGTATTGGCGGTTGTCATAACCCGAATTTCCTTGAGCCTTACGCTGCTGCACCTGCTCGTAGTGACGATGCACATCGTCGGAGTGTTTCTTATCCGTGGCTGAACCGATGGCTCCACCCAAGATAGCGCCGCCGGCCATACCTACAATCGTGCCTACATGGTAACCGCGGTGTCCGCCGGAGATGCCGCCAATGGCCGAACCGAGCACACTGCCGATATTCGCGCCCGTGTAGGCGCCTGCTCCTGTATATGTGCCGCAGCCGGTGAGAACCATGGCAGCACAGACAGTCAATACTAAATACTTTTTCATAGTCATCTCTTTTTTATAACTTTTTGCAAATATACGTTATTTCTCGGAATGCGGAAAAAAATGGCCGTTTTTTTTGCACTCGCCACAATTCCACGATGCAAAAATAGATGATAATTCTGTCAAGAAAAAAGGATTTCCCCCAAAATGGATTAGGGAAAACCCTATAATAGAACAAGATATCCACCCCGACCCTCCCAAGGGGAGAAACAGGAAAAAAGCAAATGACGGGGGTGTCTCGGACAGATTTAGCGGGGATTCGTGAGATTGTCCGAGATACAGGGCGGTGTCCGAAACAAAATGCATCAATTTTGGTTTATTTCTTGGAAGCAGGCGTTTATCTGCCTTATCTTTGCAATGTCAAAAGACAAAAACGAATAAAAAAATAACAATTAAAAAATAGACCATTATGACACAGAAAAGATTTTTCCTCGTAGCACTGATGTGCATGATCATGTCCGCAACCACTTTCGCATCGGACAGAGTGATAACAGCCAACCAGCTTCCCGCAACCGCACAGACGTTTATCAATCAAACGTTCCCCGGAGCCAGCATCATGTACGCTGAGATTGACGACGGGAAATATGAAGTTCATCTGAATGACGGCACAGAAATCAACTTCGACAGGAAAGGCAACTGGGACAAAGTTGACTGCAAATTGAAAGCCGTTCCCGCCCATCTCATTCCCGCCACCATCGCAAGCAACGTGGAGACGCAGTTCTCAGGAACTGTAATCACAAAAATCGACAAAGAGCGTTACGGCTATGAGATTGAACTGTCAAATGGCCTTGACCTGAAATTTAACCGTCAGGGCATGTTGAGTGAAATTGACGATTAAGTTACCTGTCTTTACTTGCTTTATCATGAAAACCAAAAGACTGTGCCTGGGCACAGTCTTTTTTTATTCCCTCACTATCTTTACGACCCCACCATTTTCTTTATCAAAGGAGGCCGATTCGGTCATCATCAATTGTCGCGGGTGAACATGACGCGGTATTCGGCCGGCGACATGCCAATGACATCCTGCATACGGCGCTGCAAGGTGCGCACATTGGTAAAACCCGACTCCTCGGCTACGGTAGCGATGTTGTAATTGGGCTGCTCGCGCAACAGACGAAGCGCCGACAGCACCCGTAAATTGTCGATATAAGCGTCGGGGGTGCGATGGATGGTCTGATGGCGGAACAATTTGCTCAGACGCGACATGCTCACACCGAGCAGCTCGGCCAGTTCGTTTGCGCCAAAGTCGGGGTTGACGTGAAGATTCTCTTTTTCCATGCGCAGTTCGATGATAGCCATCAGTTGACTGTCATCTTGAAGGTCCGCATTCCGCTGCCGTTTGATGTTCCCGTCGAGCAGTTCGCGCGCAACATCTACACGCCGACGCATCTCAACATCATACTCCAAGCGTTCGGTAAGGTCGAGGTTGCGCCCCACGAGTCTGACCATCTCATCCTTCAGGCGCTCCACCTCTCCTTTCAGCCGTTCATTCTCAGCCGTGAGCCGTTCGATGTCGGCTTTCAGTTTTTCGGAATTCTCGGCCATGGCTATTCCTCCTTCTCAAACAGTTGCAGGAATCCGCCGAGTTGCAACACCTCCTCCACGCCCTCATTGACATGGCTCACGATTGCTTTGTGCCCGTTTTTCCTTACATGCTTGTAGATGTTGAGCAGGATGCGCAGTCCGCTCGATGAGATGTAATCGAGTTCGCCACATTCTACCAATATGTCGCAATCATCACGTTCGAAGAGGGGGGCCAGAGCCTTCTCCGCCTCTCTGCTTGCCGTATTGTCAAGGTCGCCGCAAAGCGCAGCCACCAACCGGCCATCTTTTTCGGAAATATCAATTTTCACCATATGTCATAAACTTAAAGTATGTTCTTTTTGATAGTCAGTATGTTTTGCCCGTTTTCATGGCGGTAATCCAGCCCGTTGCTCATCTGCTTCATGAAGAGGATGCCCAGTCCGCCCTCTTTGCGTTCTTCTCCCGGAACGGAGATGTCTGTGACGGGGGCTGCAGTCGGGTCGAAAGGTTTCCCGCTGTCTGTGACGGTGATATGCAATTGTCCGGCAACCACATTGGCGGCAAGAGAGAACGACTCCGTGCCGCTGTAATTCACCACGTTGGCCACGGCTTCCTCTACGATGAGACGCAACCGTTGGGCTTCTTTCTTACTCATCCCGGCCTCTTCCGCATTCAAAAAGATGAAATCTTTCATCCGCTCCAAGTCTGAGCCGTCGCCCCGCAGAGTAATCATATTGCTGGCTTTCTTCCATTTCACAGCCATCATGGTAATGTCGTCGCTTTGCACAGCATCCTTCGCATGGC
>CAMJAO010000003.1 GCA_946403615.1 uncultured Prevotellaceae bacterium | reverse complement strand
AATATCCTCAATATGCCCAATATTGGAATCTGATTAAACAGGTGCGCCCCGAATTCAAGTATTACATTGTGGCCGACGGCAATGAGATGAAAATCATCAGCCAGGGCAACACCGCTATCAAGAACAACGCTGCCAACACATTCTGGACACTTGAAGAGGTGAACACCTTCGACGTGACCTTCAACGAAGCAACCCTGACCGAAGACAAAGAGGGCAACGAATATTACTACACCACCCTCTATGTGGACTTCCCCTACACTCTTCCCGATGGTGTCAAGGCTTACTATGTGTCATCCATCGACGATAAGGGTTATGCTCTGACCGAGGAAATCTCAGGCACAGTGCCCGCACAGACCGCCGTGCTGCTCGAGTCTGAGAGCGACGAGGCTGCCCTCAACATCTCTGACACCGACGGTAGCGCCATCTCTGGCAACCTGCTTCACGGCAATGACTTCTTGATTGAGGAACTCGGCATCAAGACCAAAGAGATTTCGATGATTTTCGACATGATCAGAAACTTGCGCCCCGGCACACAGATCCTCAACGACTATGAGCATCTGGAGATGCGCAACTCCGGCACCATCAACAACAAGTTCTTCTTCAACCTTGCCGCATCGGAGTTGCAGGATTACGATGAGGTATACTCTCTCGGCAATGTGCGTGTGCTCAACAAGAACAACGATAAACTCGGTTTCTGGAAATATCGTAAAGGATTGAACGGCAATAAAGCGTTCTTGTATATCTCTGCTTCCTCTGCAGCCGGCGCCACAGATGTGTCGATGTTCGGTAAAGGCACTACCGACGGTATCGAGGGTGTTGAGGCACAGCAGAAGAATGACAACCAAGTGTATGACCTGCAGGGCCGCAAAGTGCAACATCCCGCTAATGGTGTCTTTATTGTCAACGGAAAGAAAGTAATGTTCAAATAATTGATAGGAGAAAACAGTGATGAAAAAGACACAATATATTGAGCCCGAATGCAAAACCATGAATGTAATCGTCGCTACAGAATTGTTGATTGACTCTTTGGTGGGTGACCAGACCCAAGATGACGACGACAACAACGATGATGATTTTGTGGACAACCAGTTCGCCAACAAATCTGTCTGGGATGAAGACTAAAACACTCAAATAGAGACACATACGACAAGGGCGACTTTCCCTCATCAAGGTGAGTCGTCCTTCTTTTCGTGTCATACCTGAAAATAAAAACATTCAAACATCATGATAAAGAAATTATTGCTGCTGGCTGTGTTGATAGGATGCACCGCCGGTGCCATGGCGCAAATCAGCGGATCTGGATATTACAGGTTCAAAAATGCAGACAGAACAAGCGATTACATCTCGCTGGCAAATGACAAACTCAATTATACCACAGTTCTCTCGACTGCCGGAGGCGGATTAACCAGATTGGCATTATTTGGCGGTACTACTCAGGCATTGGCTTGTGCAACAAAGTATTTGCAGACAGACATCAAAATGGTGGAAGACGAGGATTGCATCAACCCTGCCACTGTAGTGTATGCAAAAAGTGCTGGAAATAATCAGTATGACCTAATCGGACAAAGTACCAGTTTGATAGAAATTACCACTGGTGAATATCCGAGCCAAAATATGCCCTTGACATTTGAAAATATCTACTGTACTGTCACGAAAGTATCCAACTCTGGTGTCAACCCTCCCCTTTATACAGCACGTGTGCGGTTGAAAGCGTCAAACAGTTCTGCAGCCGACTTGGGAAACCGCTATTTCGTCGACAACAACGGACAGTTTGACATTTCTTCTTCTGATAGCCCCGCTAATGCTAAATGGTATATCGAGCCCGTTTCAGCATTCAATGTGAAGCCCACAGTGGGCCCATACTGCGGTAAGTATTACACGATCTATTATGTGCCTTTCGCTTTCAAATTGGCTGGTCAAGTCGAGAAAGCATACGTCATCACGGGTATTGAGGCCGATGGTCGTGTGATGAAAGAGGTGATTGCCGAGACGGGAGGAACCGTTCCCGCAGGCACTCCCGTCATCCTCGAGTGCGGATCGGCTAATGCCGCCGACAACCAACTCATTCCCTCTGGAGAGCCTAAACTCGACAACAGTTCTGACTATACTGGTACTAACCTGCTGAAAGGTGCCTATTTCTGCAACCAGGATGGAACAATTACATTTGACAGGAATGTAGGGGGTACAGGTACTTTCAATGCCAACAATTTCACAGCCTACAATGCTAACACCATGCGCGTGTTGGGTATGGGTAAGACATCTGGTCTGATCGGGTTCTTCAAGAATAGCGGAACGGCCATGAAATCTAACCGTGCGTGGCTCGACATCTCATCGTATTCAGGTGCTAATGCTCTCAGCATAGATTTCACCACAGGCATCACAGAATTGGAGAAACCCGTGGCAGAGGATGATAATCCTGCCATTTATGACCTTTCTGGTCGTCGCGTTGAGGGACAACTGCAAAAAGGTATTTATATCGTGAATGGTAAGAAGATGTTGATCAAATAATAAGTAGAAGTCATGAAAAGATTATATATCACTCCTGAAATCAAAGAGTCAAAAATCGTCTATCTTGAGCCCCTCTTGTCAACAAGTTGGAGTGTTGACGATGACGAGGAGGCCGTAGAGCAGGGTTCTGCTAAAACTAACATTTGGGAAGACGATTCGTTCTCAAGCAACACCAATGTCTTCGCTGACGAAACCGAAGAATAATTCAATATTCAATACCGCTTGTAAGGGAAGTTAAAGGGGGTCGTATCCTTTTAACTTCTCTTTTTAACCTTCTCAAGAAGAATTATGAACCCTATCAATAACGGTACTCAATCGGATGCCCCCTCCTTGGGAGGGGGACGAGTGGAGGTATCCGTCCTCGTCGTCGGTGCCGGTCCTGCCGGCTCTGTATGCGCATCGCTACTCCATCGGGCGGGTATCGACTGTCTGCTCATCGACCATGCCACCTTTCCCCGCGATAAAATTTGCGGAGGCGGACTGACACCGAAGGCTTGGCGCCTGCTCGACACGCTCATGCCAGGCATCAAATACCGCTACAACAGCGTCAATCACATCCGCCTGATGATAGAAAACCGCTTGAGATGTGAGTTCGACGCTGAGGCCGAGATACGCATCGTACGCCGGAGAGAGTTCGACCACCTGCTGCTCGAAACATACCAGCAACAGGGCGGAAAATACATTCAGGACCGCCTCATGAGCATCGATGAGCGACCCGACGGCACACTCGTCGCCACTCTGGCGTCGGGCGTTCAGGTGGCGTGTCAATATATCGTGGGGGCCGACGGGTCAAATAGTCATGTGCGACGCCATCTCACAGGCAACACCGACCGCGGCATCCTCGCCATGGAGGAATATCTTGACAAGGGAACATACGACTCTACCAATGACATCGTGCTGGGACTCTCGCGCCAATACACCCGCGGAGGCTATTTCTTCCGTTTCCCCAATCCCGACGTCGAGGTCATCGGCTATGGCGACACCTGCACCACGCCCGACCGTTTTCGTCAGGTGTTGACGGATATGCAAATACCCGTGACAAAACTGCGCGGGGCATACATCTACCTATCCAATGACTATCCCCGTCATGACCATATCCTGCTCATTGGCGACGCGGGAGGGTTTGCCAACCGCATCACTTGCGAAGGCCTTTACGATGCTTTTATCACCGCCCGGAATGCGTCACAAGCTATCATCAGCGGCACACCGTTCAGCGCAGTCAACAGCGCCGAATATAAAAAAATGAAGAGACAGACGCGTCGCGCCAGCCTCTTCTTCTCCGCTACCGGATTTTTCTTCTTAAAAATCGCCTGCCGCTTTCCCCGCACCGTCAAGCGTATCTTCGACCGTAAAATGAGGCAGGAGTAGATTTCAATCCACAATCCACACTACTCTCTCCCTTTGGGAAGGCCGGGGTGGGTCAATTCCTCATTCAATTCACTTCATATTCTCAAACAGGCGGTTTTTCTCGATGGTCCAGCCTTTACGCTTCAAGAGTCCGCAGTCGGCGCCCTTGAAGAGTTTGGCGGCTTCCTCATCACCTTTCAACTGCCATTGCAGCCAAGCCAAAGCCACGACAGAGAACTCGCCGCCATGAGGTTCGCGATAAGTGCCTCCATGCCCCACGGGCAGGTTGGTCACACATGCCGGCACATGGTTGATGCGATGGAAATCGTCCATACCGTTGCCGTAAGCGATATCCTCCTCGCCGCCGAGGATGTAGAGGATGGATGAGTGTATCTCGTTCAACTTCTCTTTCGGGGGCATGGGCATACCGCCGACTGCGCTGCCGGCGTTCTGCTGATTGAACAGGCCGCTGTTGCAAATCATCAGTGTACGGATACGGGCATCAGCACAGTTGTACAGAGTCTGCAATCCGCCGCACGACATACCTGCCACGGCAATGCTGCTCACCGCAATTTTCTGATAGTAGGGTGAGTTCTTGTCTGCGTTTTGCGCCATCACCCAGTCGATGGACTCTATCTGCTGCTCCGTTTTCGACATCTCGCCTTGATACCACTCGTCGGTCATGGGGATAAAGCCTGTGGCCACCACGATAAATCCGTATGAGGCTATCTCGTTAAGAAATTTATAGTGCTCGAAAGGAGAGTTGGAACATGCGCCATTTCCCCATACCAACACAGGCAGCGGGTTGTCGCTGTTGAATTTCGACAGATCTTGCGGCACGAAGATGGTGTGCGCGGCAAGTGAGGGCTCTTCCTTCATGATGGCTTTGTAAGGGCCCGTGCCACCGTCTTCCACGATGCGCGACTTAGGCTGGTCATCGGTGGTGAAACTCATGCTGATGAACCCCAATGCCATCAGCGCTAATGCAGAAATCAGTTTTTTCATTGTCTTCATATTCGAAAGTAGTTGATAAATGATACCGCAAAGATAATGTTTCTTTTCGGATTATGCAAACAGTATGTAGATGATGCGTAACTATCCGATGTGTTTGTGTTACAATTGGTCAATTCATCATAAATCTGCACAGAATAACACAAAAAAATCGAAGTTTTAGTAGCCTTTCGTAACTTAGCGGATGAAAATCAACTCGTTACGCAAAGTGTCAATTTCCATGACTTTTTAATCAATGTTCTTATGTCGATTCTGTTAATCTAGGTTGGCGGACGAAGTTTTCTCTTCTTTATTATTGACTGTCGTTTCTTTCTTCTCTTCGGACATTTGTGATTCGCACGCTTCGATGAAATGGCGCAGTAACAGCTTACCTGTTCCTGATTCGCTTGTCGGCAAAGTGATGGAAACACGCAGAGCATTGTCTGTGACCACGATTACATTTTTATCATCTGGTGACAAAGGGGCGTGCAAGTTTATTTTCATCTCTTTACCATTTTCATTCTTCATTTCTAAACCAGGATTATCGCTGCCTTCGTCTATCGTTGCTGTTTCTACATATCCATGTTGTTTCATTTCATTAATTACCCATGACAAGGAAAACATGAAGTCTAAAGGAAACTGGTTTCTTAATCCCGCCTCAAATGCATTTCCCAATAAGAGCAAAACCCCTTTTATGGCTTTCACTATCAGCCATAAGCAAGTAATGGCGCCAACAACCATTAAAAATATTTTCCAGAATTCCATATACTATATACTATTTGATTTGTTTTTATGTATCCTTTACTCCTTCTCCTCATGGAGAGAAGGGGCTAATTCTTTTATCATATCCTCAAACGTATCAACCACCCGGATATAATCTTCGCGATTACCGCGGAGCATACCCCGGCCCTGGATGTCATCGAGCAGGGCGACGAGCGAATCCCAGAAGCCTTTCATGTTATAGAGGATAACCCGTTTGTGATGATAGCCGATGGTATGGGCCGCCACCACGGTAAACACCTCGTCTAATGTGCCCACGCCGCCCGGGAGAGCCACGCATATGTCGCTCTGCGAGAGCAGCAGGTCCTTGCGGTCGCTGAGGTTGTCGCAAGGGAACAGCACGTCGACATATTGCGACACATGGCCGTTCTCCTCCACTTTCGACGGCACGACACCGACCGTACGGCCGCCCGCCTCGTGCACCGCTTGCGCCACACACTCCATCAGTCCCATGTCGCAACCACCGAAGACCAACGTGTGGCCATTCTCACCTATCCAACGCCCCAATTCGCGCGTCATGGCGAAAAAGTCAGGGTCTATACAACTGTTGGCGGAACAAAAAACACATATTCTCATGATGATTCAAATAGTAAATATTTGGTACAGAAGGCATTGCTTTGAAGGCAGTGACAGCCAATAGGTTGCCTTTGACATGCAAAAATACGGTTTTATTCCCAAAAAGTGGCTTTTATTGCCGTTTTTTAGTCCTAAAGAAGAAAAATAGATTTTTCTCTACTAAATATCAGGGAAAAAATTTAACAAAATCAAAGAAAACACTTATTTTTGCAACATCCTATAATATAACGAATCAATCAATGAACCAAACCAAGAAAGAACCTCATAATGAAACAGATCTTGCCTATGAAAAAGTTATGTCTTAGCATATTTTTTTGCGTCTTGTCGGCTGTGACGATGGCGCAATTCAACGGCACGACGGTGCCCGATGTTCCCATAGTGCCTCCTACCCCAGGCTTTGACAATCAACGGCCCGCAGTTGACATCACGAACACATTGCCCGACTCGCTTATCACCTTCCAAGACCGTGGCATCAAAGACTTTTGCGTAGAATGGCTGAAAAATGTCGATACCAACCACGATGGCGAGGTGTCGAAAGCCGAAGCTCTCCGCACCACGACGCTCAACCTGATGCCCTTTAGGAGTTTTATACGTGTCATCCGTAATTATGACGATTTGAAATGGTTCCCCAACCTCGAGTCGCTCTCTGCAGGCTCTTCTTATGTCGACACGCTCGATTTGCGCCACAACCCCAAACTGACATTCCTGCGTGTGAGTGAATGCCGTGCCCTCAAAGTAGTCATCATGGCCGAAGGGTGCCAACCCGAAATCATCCACGAAGGCGGTTGGCTGCAAGAAGCCCCAAGAGTCATTTATGCTAAAGAAGAATGACGGAATAAATCGGAAATCTATAATTTGAAATCTGAAACATTGCGCCCTCTTCAAGAGGGCGTCTTTCATTTGGGACCTGTTAGCCTGATTCGTCCTGTTTGGCAGATTATCCCTATACCCCGATTGGCATAGGTCAATAATTCTGGCACTCAATCATTTATTTCGTATTTCGTATCTCGAATTTCATATTTATTTACTACCTTTGCAGCCCCAAATAACAATATATCAATTTTTTAGTGAAGACATTTGAAGAATTAGGCGTCATCGAACCCATTCGACACGCCATCGAAGAACTGGGGTTTGAACACCCCATGCCCGTTCAGGAGGAAGTGATTCCTTACCTGCTCGGAACCCGCAACGACGTGATAGCACTGGCACAGACCGGCACCGGTAAAACGGCCGCGTTTGGCATACCCCTGCTCCAGCGCATCAACGCCGAAGACCGCCAGACACAAGCGTTGGTGCTCAGCCCCACACGCGAACTGTGCCTGCAAATCACTGACGACATCCGCGATTTTGCCCGTTACATGGAGGGTGTGCATGTCGTAGCCGTATATGGCGGCACATCCATCGAAAACCAGATACACACCCTGCGCAAGGGTGCGCAGATCATCGTGGCCACCCCGGGACGCCTCATCGACCTGATGAAACGTGGTGTGGCTAAACTCGAGAATGTGAACAATGTGGTGCTCGACGAAGCCGACGAGATGCTCAACATGGGTTTCTCCGAGAGCATCGACGAGATACTTGCCGGTGTGCCCGAAGACCGCAACACGCTGCTCTTCTCCGCCACCATGAGTCGCGAGATAGAGAAGATCGCCACCAACTACCTGCACGATCACAAGGAAATCGTGATTGGCAGCCGCAACGAGGGCGCGGAAAATGTGAACCATATCTACTACATGGTCAACGCCAAGGACAAATACCTCGCCCTGAAACGTATTGTCGATTTCCATCCGCGCATCTATGCCATCATTTTCTGCCGCACTAAGATTGAGACGCAGGACATCGCCGACAAACTTATCCGTGACGGATACAACGCCGAGTCGCTCCATGGCGACCTCTCGCAACAGCAGCGCGACCTGACCATGCAGAAATTCCGCAAGCACCTCACGCAACTGCTCGTGGCTACCGATGTGGCGGCTCGCGGACTCGACGTCGATGACCTGACCCATGTCATCAACTACGGACTGCCCGACGACATCGAGAACTACACCCACCGCAGCGGTCGTACCGGCCGCGCTGGAAAAAAGGGTACATCCATCTCTATCGTTCACTCACGCGAGAAACATAAGATTCGTGCCATCGAGAAAGAGATAGGCAAGGAATTTGTCAAAGGCACCATCCCCACTCCGAAAGAGATTTGCACCAAGCAGCTCTACAAGGTGATGGACCATATCGTCAAGGCCGATATCAACGAGGAGGAAATCGCTCCCTTCATGACCGAGATCAACCGTCATTTCGAGTATATCGACAAGGAAGACCTCATCAAGAAAATTGTGTCGTTGGAGTTCGGTAAATTCCTCGCCTATTATGCCGACGCGCCCGAAATCGCCGAGGTGGAGGAGAAGAAAGGAAACTCGAAATCCGAAGCACGCAGCTCGAAACCGAAAGGCAAGAGACAAGCAGAGAAGGGATACCGTCGTCTGTTCATCAATCTGGGCAAGTCCGACGGATTCTTCCCTGGCGAGGTGATGCAATTCATCAACCGCCACATAGAGGGACGTCAGGAGGTGGGACATATCGACCTGCTCGAGCGCATCTCTTATATCGAAGTGCCGGAGAAAGACGCACAGCGTGTGATGCAAGCACTCGAAGGCACAGTGTATAAAGGACGTACCGTGCGTTGCAACGATGCCGACGACACATCAAAAGGGCAAGGCTCAAGGAGCAGGGGTCAAGACACCCACTCCAATTCTCCCAAAGGGAGGGAGAGCGAAGCCCGAAATAAAGGGACCAAAGGTAGAGGCCGCGAGCATGCCTCTCATGACAACGACGGTTTTGACCAATATAAGAAAAAAACTCGTAATGAACGTTCAACCAAGCGCGGACAGCGTGGTGCCGCACGCATGGAGAGCGGACGCAAAGACGACTGGCGGCAGTTCTTCCAGGGACATGATATCCAACTCGTAGGCGAAGAACCAGACTTCTCTGAGGAAGGATGGGCACGTCGCAAACCCAAGAAGAAATAAACCCACATTTTTTGAGGAAATATGAACCAACAGATTCTTCTCATCAACGATATCGCCGGCTATGGCAAGGTGGCTACTGCTGCCATGTTGCCTATTCTATCCTATATGGGACTGCCCGTTTATAACCTGCCCACCTGTCTGGTGTCGAACACGCTCGATTACGGTAAGTTCAATCTGCTCGACACCACTGACTACATTCAGGGTGTCTTTCCCGTATGGAAAGAACTGGGTTTCTCGTTTGACGCCATCGCCACAGGCTTTATCGCGTCAGAGCGTCAGGCGCGCATCGTGGCAGACTATTGCCAGGAACAGGCAGCCAACGGCACCACCATCTTCGTTGACCCCATCATGGGCGATGAGGGAAAACTCTACAACGGTGTGACCGATGCCGCCATACGCAGCATGCGTGAGATGGTGGCTGTGGCTCACCTCACTTATCCCAACTACACCGAGGCATGTTATCTGACCGGTCATCCCTATCGTGAAGAGGGCGTGACAGCCGCCGAGGCGCACGAATTGGTGGACCGCTTGCGTGATTTAGGTGCCCGTTCGGTGCTTATCACCAGTATCCGCGTCGACGGACAAAGCATGGTGACAGGCTATAACCATATCAAGGACGAGTATTTCTCGCTGGAATATACCGAGATTCCCGTTCATTTCCCTGGCACAGGCGACATGTTCTCCGCCATCCTCATCGGACATCTTCTGAAGGGCGAGAATCTGCATCAGAGTACACGAAAAGCCATGGACGGGGTAGCCATGCTCATCGACCTCAACCGCGACAATGAAGACAAAAACCGCGGTATTCCCGTAGAGAACTATCTGCATCTATTGTAAGAGACACAAGAGGCGCTGCCTCTTCTGTATAAGCCGCGGTTCGAATCGCGGCTTATTTCGTATTTCACATTTCGTAATAAAAAAAGATTTCGTGTTTCGTATCTCATATTTCGTATTTATTCACTATCTTTGCAGCGAATAACGTAAAAACATCATACACTCTATATGCGAAAAGTTTTCGGAATAGGCGAGACGGTACTCGACATCATTTTCAAAAACGAGCAGCCCATAGGCGCGGTGCCTGGCGGCTCGGTGTTCAACGGCATCATTTCGTTGGGCCGTTGCGGTGTGACCGCCTCGTTTATCAGTGAGGCTGGCAATGACCGTGTCGGACGCAATATCATCCAGTTTCTCAAGGATAACAACGTGAATGCAGACAATATCAATGTCTATCCCGGCAGTAAGTCGCCTGTCTCGCTCGCATTTCTCGACGAGAACAACGACGCCGAATATCTCTTCTATAAAGACCATCCTCACGACCAGTTGGATTTCATCTATCCCGACGTGCAGCGCGACGACATCGTCATGTTCGGCTCGTACTATGCCGTCAACCCCGTGATACGCAGTCAGGTGGCTGGTTTTCTGGACCATGCCCGCCAGCGCGGAGCCATCATCTATTACGATATCAATTTCCGCTCTTCTCACGCACAGGATGTGATGCGCATCACGCCCAACCTGCTCGAGAATCTGGAGATGGCCGACATTGTGCGTGGCAGCAAGGAGGATTTCATGGTGCTGTACAAGAAAGACGACCCCGACCGCGTCTATCAGTCGGAAATATCGTTCTACTGCAAGAAATTCATCTTTACACAGGGTGCCAAGCCCGTGGAACTGCGTGCTGACGGAGGATTGAAAAAGAGTTATCCCGTCATCGACACCGATACGGTGAGCACCATCGGCGCAGGCGATAATTTCAATGCGGGTATCGTTTATGGCATGTTGAAATATGACATTACCCGCGACACCATCGACGAGGGGCTGAACGAAGAGCAATGGGACAGTATCATCCGTTGTGCACAAGAGTTCTGCGCAGAGAGTTGCAAACATATTAGCAACTACATACCCAAAGAATTCGGTGAGAAGATAAAACTCATTCCCAAATCGGAAATAGAGCCATAAAATCATCCATAAACCTCAAATCTCAAACCTCAAATCATCCTATGATAACCAACAACATCCATTATGTAGGCGTCAATGACCGCAACAAAGCCTTGTTTGAAGGTCTATGGCCGCTGCCTTACGGCGTATCTTACAATTCGTATCTGATTGTTGACGAGAAAGTGTGTCTCATCGATACTGTCGAAGTGGATTTCTTCGTGCAGTTTATTGAAAATATCCGTGCGGTCATCGGCGACCGCCCCATCGACTATCTGGTGGTCAATCATATGGAACCCGACCACAGCGGTTCACTCGCCTTGCTGAAGAAATTTTATCCCGAGGTGACGATTGTCGGCAATAAAAAGACTTTCGGCATGATGGCGGGTTTCTACGGCATCGGCAACGAAGGCTTGGAGGTGAAGAACGGCGACACATTGTCGCTCGGCACTCATGAGTTGCAGTTTGTGCTGACTCCCATGGTGCATTGGCCCGAGACGATGGTCACGCTCGACACCACTGCTCATGTGCTGTTCTCTGGCGATGCCTTCGGTTGTTTCGGCGCTTTGAACGGCGCTGTCGTTGACAGTGATATGCGCTGCGACGATTTCTGGCTGGAGATGGTGCGCTACTACTCCAACATCGTGGGCAAATACGGCACCCCTGTGCAGAATGCGCTGAAGAAACTCGCTGGCGTGCAGATTGATTATATCTGTGCCACCCACGGCCCCGTGTGGCATGAGCATGTGGCAAAGGTGATTGACATCTATGATCGCCTGAGTCGCTACGAGGCAGAGGAAGGTCTGGTCATCTGCTACGGCACCATGTATGGCAATACCGAGCGTATGGCCGAGGTTATCGCGCGTGCAGCCGCTGAGGCCGGTGTGAAGAACATCGTGATGTATAATGTGTCGAAAACGCATCATTCGTACATCCTGCGCGACGTGTTCCGTTATCGCGGACTCATCGTGGGTGCGCCGACCTACAATACGGGCCTGTATCATGAGATGGATGTGCTGCTCTCAGAGATCGCCAACCGCGATATAAAAGGCCGTCTGCTTGGCTGGTTCGGCAGTTTCGCATGGGCCGGAAAAGCCGTTGCAAAGATACAGCAATGGAATGAAGAGAGCCTCCATTTCGATGTCGTGGGCGAGCCCGTGGAAATGAAACAAGCCCTGACCCCCGAAACCCGCCAGCAGTGCGAGGCTTTAGGAAAGGCCATGGCGGCTGCTTTGAGAGGTTAATCCCAATCGGTCATTAGCGTTAGTCTAAGGGTCGGTTTGGGTAAAAAAACAAAAGAAGTTAAAGATAATACTCCTCCAATGGCGAAATGCTATTGGAGGAGTATTGTTATGGTGTGTTGTGGCAGTGCGACAACAAACGTGACGTAGATGTTTCTCTATCTTCTTTAGTTCTCCCTCCCTTGGGGAGGGTAGGGGAGGGTACCTCTTTGGCCGGGTGAGCGTTATGCCAAACTCTTTACCACCAACCCTGCGAGCGTGAATCCGAAGATGGCGGTAATGTGCGCCAGCGAGCCATTGGTCTGCACCTTATGGAACATGGGGTCGGTCTCTTCCGTCTCGGCTGTTATTTCTCCTTGATTGGTCAGCAGTTCGTCGGAATAGACACAGGTGAATTTGCGTTGAGGGAATTGTTTCTTCGATTTGAATTTCCTTCGCAGCACTCTTGCCAACGGGTCGCCCTCTACTGTCCAGAATTCCCCTGTGCGGATGCGAGAGGGGTCTAATTTCAGTGCTGCACCCATCGACGAGAAGAATGTGGCTTGCGTTTGACAAGCCTGGAGGATGAGCGTGGCTTTGTCTTTGAGCGAGTCGATGGCGTCGATGATGAAATCGTAATCGTCAAGATGGAATTCACCGGCCGTCTCCTCTGTAAACACTTTCTGCAAAGCGGTAATCTCAGCATCGGGATTGATGGAGAGCAACCGCTCTTTGAGGGCTTCCACTTTCACTTGTCCCACAGTCAGCGTGGTGGCCATCAGTTGGCGGTTGATATTCGTCGTGCAGACACGGTCGGCATCCACCAGCGTGATGTGGCAAAAGCCCGTCCGCACCAGTGCCTCGGCGCACCACGAGCCCACGCCGCCCACGCCGAAGATGATGATACGTTGTCGGGCAATGCGGTTCATCGCCTCATTGCCCAGCAATAGTTCTGCACGTTGAAATATCATTCTCTGTTGGTGGTTTAGGGGGTTGGTCGTTTGGTGGTTTGGTGGTTTGGTGGTTTGGTGGTTTAGGGGGTTGGTCGTTTGGGGCGAGACCATGGGAGCCATGGGAATCATCAGAACCAATGAGAATCATGGGAGCCATGGGATGAAACAGACCAAGAAGGTTCCCCCCTCCTGGGAGGGGGAAAGGGGGAAGCTTTTACTTCACCACCACTTTCTTGACGGTGCCGTCGGCCATCTTGATGAGGTTGATGCCCTTCTGCGGTGCGTTGAGGCGCTGTCCGTCGATGTTGAAGCGCTCAGATACGCGTGCATTGCCTGCCTCACTCTGTTGAATACCGGTGACTGTGGTATTGACAGCCACCTTCTCACAGTTGTTGACAGCCCGGTGATACATATCGGTCGAAGAAGTAATCGCGGGTGCCACAAATGCCGTGATACTCAGGTTGTCTGCCTCGAAATTGTCAGGGATGATATAATTGGTGGTGTATTCGAAGTTGTCGCCTTCCCATGTGATGAGGTCGCCATTGGCATTGGTGAGCACAGCGCGCAGCACATTGTTGTGCTCGAAGTTGTTCTGCCAACTGCCGTTACTGTATTGACGTCCTTTCAATCCGGCCTCGGTCAGATAGATGGTGATGGCGTTGTCTTTCAAAATATCCGCGGCGTCTTCGGCTCCGGTACCTTTGACGGTGATTTCCAGATTCCGTTTGTCGGCATCGTAATTCTGCTCAATGTCGAGGGTTACGAACGAAGGCGTTTCGCTTGTCGCATTGATATAACCACGAATGTAGCTGACTATTTCTTGTAGATAATCGTCAGTATTATATCCCAATCCGTAAGCCAGTTCACCACCCTCTGCCAAGTCGGGGATATAGGTGCGGTTGAATGCTGCTGACGGGAAACTGTTTGCGCCGAGAATATTCATGATGGTGTTGCAAGCGCTGAAGTAGTAGGGGTCTTGTTGCGACGACTGGTTGCCATGTACGGAAACCCATGCGATGTCGTCAAACTGTTTCTCCATCTCACGCAGCAGTTTATAACCCAAGTGGCAATAGGTGCAGGTCCACGATGTGATATGCTCGATGAGTTGTTTCTGGCGCGGTTTGCTCTCCTTATAGGCGGCGAATGCGGCGCTAATGTTTTCAACCTTTTCTTCGGGGTCTGCTCCGTTCACGGTAACGAGTTCCGCCTCCAGGGTGTGCTGACCGGTCTTGAGGTCAGCAGGAAGGGTAATGTTGACGGGAACTACCATGCTTTTCATCGAAGCCAGCGACATTGACACCGTCTCTTCTTTCATTTTCTCACCGTCGAGGTAATAGTTGAATCCTAAATTCTTGATATCTTCTTTACCCTTGTTGGTCACTTTGAGGGAAGCGTCAACATCTGCTCCGGTCTGGAAATACTGGCGTGAGAGGGTAAACCCGTCTAATGTGACGCGCTGGCCAGACAGTTGGCCTTCTACAATCCATTGGACTGACAAAGCACCGTCTGCACCTAAGGAATACCATCCCAGACCGTTGCCGCCGTAAGAGGAGGGAATATTGCCATAGAACATGAACTCTTCCTTTTGATCAGCATTCTCGTAATAGGAGATAGGCCACTTGTTTTTAAGTTGGTTGTATGTGAAACCAACGACATATTCTGTGCCGTCTTCGGTCAGTTCAAACTGGTTTTCCTCGTCAAATATGATGGTGTTCCAGCCTGCTTCGCCCGCTTTGGCATCCTGGCTGATAAAATCAACAATAGAATTGCCTTTCGTCAGGCTGGTGAAAACGCTAAAGTCGGTGACATCCTCTTTTAGACCCACGCGCATGCCGACCACTTTGAAGCCGATAAAATCGTTATACACTTTGGGACCGAAGAAAGTGGCTGCCTTGCAGACGCCAGTGCAGTAATTGCCCATTCCGTAACTGTCTTCCGACAATTCGTCGGTGGTATAGAGGCCGCAATAATACTGGCTGGTCTCTCCTGGGTTGGGGTCAATGTCGCCGCCTTTTCCGTAAACGTATTTCACGGTCACGGTCGAGCCCATGCCGATTGACTCAAACTCTGCGGGCACCACGGAGGTCTGTTTCATCAACTCTATTTGATAGGTGACCAGACAGACGCCGTCTTCAGCGGGAACCCACTCGGTCTGCAAATCACGCACAGCGCCGGCTGCCAGTTCCACACCATTGGTGACGAATGAGCAAGCCTCTTCCTTGGTGATACAAGCCGTGGGGAAGCAGATTTGCAGCTTTCCGTTGCTGATAGATTGGATATTGACATGGATAGAGACGCTGGCAGCCGCATTGCTCACATTCTTGACCGACAGTCCTGAGAGCAGGATGTCATCGCCGAAATCGTCTTGCGTGGCGGTGTTAATGGTCAGCGTAGTGCCGTCTTTGACCTCTGTGCCATTGGCATCGACAAAGACAATGGCATCGGTGCTCTGTCCGAATCCGCTAAGGATGCCTGTTAAGGTCATCCAGAACAAAAGTAAAAATTTCTTCATGTGCTTGTTTATTTAATTGATAATAATTCGCTAATCAGGCCAATAAAAATTATTGGGCATCGGATATCTTTTGAATGGCGCATTGTGCCACACCTTGGTCATTATATACAAAGGCCACGACCGACATCTGTGCCGGGTTCCAGTCTTCTTGCAGGATGCAGGTGGCACTGACGGTTTTCTGGTCTCCCTCATTCAGGGTGATGGCCTCGCCCCATGTGCCGTTGACTGCCGCGCGGAACACATGGTTGTGCACATATTCGCGGTCGGCCACCTGTCCGCTCGAAGCGTCGGTCACATTGTTATAGCGCAACTGCAAGGCCTTCACACCGTCTTCGATGAGCCATATTTGCAGGTTGCCGTTGGTAGAACCGTCTGTGCCGGCAGCCGTCACGTCAATGCTGAGTTGCCGCGACAAGGCGTCATACTTAGGGGCTATAATCAGCGACAAGGGAGCGGGCTTTTGCAACTCCTCGTACACCTTTGCCTGCCAGTCGGTATATGCGAGCACTCCGCCGTTGCGGTCAATCACTCCCGCCGGCTGATATTCCACGCTCCAGCGGTTGTAATATTCGTTGCCGGTGTCGGTCATCAGCCCGATATTGTCTTTGTTGCCGGCGAATCCTAAGGGTCCGGAGTGAATGCCCACGGCAATGACGGCGTCGGCGCCATATTGCTCCTGCAACTGTTCTATCTGCCATGTGGCGGCAGGACAGTTGACGCAGCGCTGACCCGTGAAGTCTTCAATGAGCACGTTGCGGGCCACCTGAGCGGGTTTCATGTAGATAAGGCGCTCGTCTTCGCTTACAGGGTCGCATGCGGTCGCCAGTGTCAGCAGAAGGGTCAGTATGATGTATGTAAATCGCTTCATGGGTTCAGAAATTAAAATGATAGGAGAGGGTGAATCCGCGGCTGGCCGGCACATAACGGCATACACCGCCTGCACAGTTGTAACCGGCGCGGGTGCGGCCATAGCCTGCCTGTAAACGGTGGGCTCCGGTGCTGAAGGTGACCAGTCCCTGATAATAATGCACACCCGTCTCGCCGCAGTTATACATATCCGACACTGTCAGCATCCAGTGAGGCACGATGGAGAGTTCCAGCAGTCCGTAGAGCCAGTCGCCGTCATCGTCATTGGTGGTCAGGTATTGACACTCTCCACGCAGGCTGAGACGGGGGTTAAACTGGTATTTTCCTTCCGCCACGAAGATGTTGGAATGAATCATACCGCCATGCCCCTCGACGATTTCCTGGTTGTAGAATTGGTTCATATACATCAGGTTCAACCGGAAATCGCGTGTCAGACGTTTCTCCACCTGGATGTTCAGGTCTTGATAGTACATATGGTCGCCCCATTTCCAGAATGCGGAGCCATAGCCGTCGGAACCCATGGCCATGCCTTCGTGCTGGTTGCGGTCGATGGCGTGAACATAGGAGTAGTTGACTTTCAACATGGTGCCGTATTTGCCGCCCAGTGGCGTCTTCCGCTTGAACTGATAGCCGGCGTTCAACTGATATGCCCATTCTCCGTCAGGGTGTGTGGCATAGGGGTAGAGCGCCGCCAACGCGTATGTATGCTCCATGGTGAATGCGGGCAGGTGGTTGATGAATGACGATGTGCCGTTCATCGACCGCCGGCTGCGGAATGACATGTTGTCCGACCGTTTCGCCTGTGCCAACAGACTCATGCCTTTCTGCGAATACGACGCGGAGAGCATCGCCACATAACCGCGACGATAGATGTATTGGTTGTCGAACGACGGGTCTTGAGTCTTCTGCGCATATTCGGCGAGGATATTCAGTCCGCCGGTCTGTACATTGGCTCTCACGTCGAAGGCATTGACGTTTTTGGGGAAACGCAAACGGTGTGTGGCATCAGCCATGACGGTCTCGTCGCCTTCATGCTTGTTGACAAATGACACACCGGCGGTCAGACGGGTACCGCTAGCCTGTAAGGCTTTCGACCATTCGTCGATATTCACCTCCAAGTCACCGCCCGTCACCCATGAGTCATTGTGCGACCAATAGCGACGCTGTTCGCCTGTGACGGCCTTCAACTGCACGCCCTTGAACGGCCGATAGACGACCTTTCCGCCCAAGAGATGGTTGTCGATGCCGAGCGACCGCTCTTCGTAGGTGCGGAGGATGAATCCCGAGCCAAACTGCTCGTAGACGGAACCGGCAGTGACCTCGATATTCTTCCATTTGCCTTTGATGTAATAATAGGGCACACCCCAGCCTTTGAAATCGTGCTCATAGCCGGGTAGGGGATGTTGCAAAAACTCGAACCGTGCTCCCGCATCCAGGTGGCGGCTCATGACAGCCACGTCGGCATAGGTATTGGTGAGTATCTTGTCGTCGCTTTTCTCCGCGCCGATGGTCTCATCCTCTTGAGGGATGAGGATATCGCTCTGAATGCTGCCTGTGACCACCCATTGCTTGTCGCTCTGAGGGTCTTGAGCATGCACCGATACCGCAATGAAGGTCAGCACAAAGAATAATAGCCGGTATTTCATTTGGAATGTTGAATGACGAATGTGTAATGAGGAATGAAGAATGGTAGGCCTGTGGAAGATGAAGAATGATGGAATGAAGAATTGTGGATGACCCACCCTGACCATCCCGGGGAGGGATTCGTGTGAATCGTGAATTGATGAAATGTGAAGAGTCACTCTTTCACCAACTCTCTGACTTTTTCGATGAGTTCATTTTCGGCACCGTCGGTATAGCCGTTGTGGCGGTAAACGATGTTGCCTTGCCCGTCGCAAATCAGTACATAGGGAATCATTTGGATGCCCAACGCCCGTTTGAAATCGCTGTTGGGGTCGAGCAGTACCTCGTATTCCCATCCGTATTCATCAACCATCGGTTTCACTTTGTGGATGTTCTGCGCCTGGTCGATAGACACGGCGATGAGTTTCACGCCCGTCTCTTCCTGCCAGTCGGCATACACTTCGTTGATGGCGCTCAACTCGCGGTTGCAAGGTTTGCACCATGTGGCGAAGAAATCGATGATGATGGGTTTGCCGTCGTTGCTCAATTGGTCGGTTTGGATAGTTTTCCCGTCCATGGTCTTCAGCGTGACCGACGGCAATTGTGCGCTCACTGTCGCTGTGACGGCCAGCAGAACTGCGATTAGTGCTATTTTGATACTTTTCATACCTTCTAAAGTGTTGAATTCGTAAAAATGTAATCTTTTAAATTGCAAAATTACACCTTTTTATATAATGAAGGTATAAATTGACTGTTAAATAATGTAAAATCCCTATAAGCATTATTCTTTACAATCTCATTCCCAATTTTCCATCTGCTGCAGCAACAATTCCTCAATCATAATTCCCTTTTCCCTGTTCTTCATTCCATCTTTCTTCATCGGCCAAAGCCGACCATTCGCAATCCGTCATTCCTCATTCGTCATTCCTTCATCGCCACGAGGATGCAGCCGATCATGATGAGGGCAACGCCAGCCCAGCGGGTAAGGGGCACCGTTTCATGAAAAAAGACGATGGCGGCCAACATGCCAAACACATAACTGAGCGAGAGCATAGGGTAGGCCATCGAAAAGGGAAAATTCTTAATGATGTACATCCACAATACTGTTGCGGCGCCATAACAGATGCCGCACCCCAACCACCACCAGTTGGTCAGTTGACTGGTGAAGAAATGAAGCGTCCACGAGAACTGCCCCATGCGTTCGAGGGCAAACTTCAAAAACACCTGTCCGCCGGTAAGCAACAGGCATTGTAAAATGGCAGTGATAATCAGGCGCATATTATGTGAGTATTAGGGGTTAAAGCCCCCTCAGTCTCCCCCGAGGGGTATTGTTTCATGAGGGGATTTGGCAGCAACTACTCCCTCCCTTTATGAGTGTCGGGGTGGGTTTTTATATTGCCTGGGTCGGCTGAGAGCATCAGTGCCCAGGAGCGGTCGGTATGTTGACCGGGTTGTAGTCCGCATTGAGCTGTCTTTTCACGCAATGAGTCGGTCAACTCGTCATTGGCGCAAACCAATGCCGAACGGATTCTGCCGCTTTTGATTTGCAGGTATGCGTCTTGCAGGGCGCACTCAAATGACTGTTCGCCGTGGCTGTAGGTGCTGTTGTAACCGTGGTTGCCGGTATGGATGGCAATGAGCGAGGCCACGGTGTTGTGCGTCGATTGCATGAAGCAGGTGGGCATACTGGCGCTCTCTCCCTCGGTATGCAGGGCGTCGAGCATCTGTTCGGTGTTGCTGATACAACCCAGAGCGGTGCCGTTGATGATGGCGTCGGGATGGTCGATTCCGCTTTCTCGGATGGCTTTCAGGGCAGTGACGAGGGCGCGGCGCAACAACCGTCCGTAGCGGCGGGCTTTCATGGGGTTGAGGTATTCGCGATATTCTTTCTCTGCTACCTCTTTCACCTCCGCCACGACATACACCTGGCGGTTTTCAGAATATTTCGGGTTTTCCGGTCTTTCCTGCGTTGACGGCTCGTATTTGCCCAAGACGACGGCGGAGTCGTTGCCTCCGAAACCAAAGGCATTGCAAAGCACATGACGGAGCAAATGGCTATTATTACCATCCTTCCCTAAATAAGGGTTGATACATGCCTCATCGGGGTGTTGCCAACCCAGATTCACGGGTATGAACTGGTGGCGCAGGGCGAGGATGGAAAATACAGTCTCAATGGCTCCCGATGCGCTGGTGGTGTGTCCTGTAAATGATTTGGTGGAGGATACAGGAGGCATTTTGTCGCCGAAGACACGTTGCAGGGCAGCACTCTCAGCCGCATCATTGTCGGGTGTGGCGGTGCCGTGAGCATTCACATAGTCGATGTCATCGGGTTGTAAGGCGGCCTCGCCCAGAGCTTCGGTCATGGCTCGATAGGCACCTTCGCCATCGGGTGATGACGCTGTCTGGTGATAAGCGTCGCAGGCGTTGGCTGCACCTTCAATGACGGCCAATGGTGTGGCGCCGCGTTGCAGGGCATGTTCCTCTGTTTCGATGACGATAAAGGCGGCTCCTTCGCCGAGGTTCAGTCCGTGGCGGTCAGCGTCAAACGGCCGGCAGGGATGCTCGTCGAGTATCATCAGCGATTTGAAACCGTTGAGGTGGAATCGTGTGAGACTCTCCATGCCACCCGCCACGACGATGTCGTATTGACCGCTCTCTATCAGGCGTTTGCCAAGGATGATGGCGTTGAGTGCCGCGGAACAGGCTGTCGAGACGGTGGTGGTGAAATTAAAACCGCCGGTGTGTAGGGCTATCTGCTCGGTGCTGTCGCCACAGCCATGCCGCCGCAAGACCTCGGCATTGAGCCGGTCGGGGTAATACTGCTCGGTCAGGTCCATGCCGCCTACGGTAGTGCCGCAGATGAGGGCTGTCGTTGCATTTTTGCCCTCCTGACCGATGCCCGCTTGTGCCATCGCCTCTCTTGCCGCCATGATGCCCAGCAGCGAGTTGCGGCTGATGAGTGTGTCGCCGTCAATCTGCAATTGTTCGCGCAACTGCTCGTTGCTCAGTGCCACCTCGCCCACGGGAAACTCCCGATGTACGGTGTCGAGCAACCGCACAGGACCGATACCCGACACTCCTTTTTGTAGGGCGTCGAGCGTCTGTTGCAGGTCGAGGCCGATAGCCGATACCACGCCTGCCCCGGAAATGACGACACGTTGGTTGCTCATCGCGGAGAATGATGCCTTGTCGGCAGTTTTATTTCTTGCGGTTGGCGGTCACATAGTCGGCCATGACTTGAACGGACTGGAAAATATCCTTCCCTTCTTTCGGGTCACGGATTTTGATGCCATAGTTTTTCTCTAAAAGCACGATAAGTTCCAGTGCGTCGATAGAATCCAGTCCCAGGCCATCGTCGCCGAAGAGCGGTGCGTCGTCGGCGATGTCGGCAGGTGTCATATCTTCGAGGTTGAGCGCCTCGATAATCTTTGTTTTCAGTTCGTCAATGAGAGACATGAAGGAAAATTATAAAATTATAAATGAAAAAAATAATAAAATCAAAATAATGGACTATGGCAGACCTTTCTCTTGTCCCTTGCCCCTAAACCACCCACATGTAGGCTTCGAAATGTTCGTTGTCGGAGGCGTCAATCCAACCGGTGATGACCGTGGTGGCGGTGCCGTCCTTGAGCAGTTGCCCTGCATGTTGTCGTATCAGTTGGTCGTCGCGCTGTGGCAAAACGATGAGGTTCGTCTCACCCATGTATTTGTTGCGGATGGCTATTTCGCCCGTCACGATGTTGGGCAGTGTATAGACAAAGACCGCCGGCGAGGGGAAGAACTGCTCACGGTCGCGGATAGTGTCTTCGAAGGCCCGGTCGCTTTGGATGGAAGCGTTTTGGCAGAAGAGCACCACTGCCCGGTCGTCGTGTGGCACGAACCGCTCGTCACCCTCTTGTTGGAGCAGCAGTTCCGAGGCCAGAAACCCCACCTTACAGAGCGTGTCCATCTTGAAGAATTTGGGGTAGTCGTCCACATGGGCGCGATAGACCTCTGTCAGCAGGGCGTGCCCTGTTGACTCCGTGTGCAGCCGTTTGCCGTCTATCTGCACTTCGGTAGGGGTGATTACCACTTGATGACAGGTCGATTTCACGGTGATAGTCCGAAATTTGCGTGCAAATTTACAATTTTCCCGTGAAATATCAAATGTATGATACAAAATGATGTGTTTTTGCTATATTGCACACCATTTGCAATTATCCTATTTTCTCTATGATCAATTCCGTGGAGCCTTCTTCAAGCGAATTGTGCTCATCATAATGGATGTGGCCTCCAATACCTTCATTTGCCAAGGTATTCAGTTGTTTTGCCAAAGAGAGCAAACCTTCTTTATTGGCTGATACCATCACAGTTTTTTTATCGTCAACACTCACTTTGATGGTGAATCCGTCTACCCAGTCTATTTCCATACAAAAATATGTTTGCAAATACTTATTTACTCGACGATGCCGAAGAATAGTCGTGTCAGTGTGCACGGAGAGGCACCTTGTCGAACAAAATGCCAGCATTGGTGCCGCCGAAACCGGAGATGAGTTTGATGAAGGCGTGGCGGGAGGTGATGCGGTGGCGGTGGCTGAGGTTGACGGGTTTTGAAACACCCGACTCGTCGAAACCACGTGTGCCTATGATAATATGACGGTCGAGGGCGTGCATGGTGAGAATAGATTCTAACACGCCCGCAGCGCCCATGGTGTGGCCATAATACCCCTTAAACGCATTGACGGGGACATCAGACAATCCTGCGCGGTAGATGGCTTTGGCTTCCATCTCGTCGTTGTAAAGCGTACCCGTGCCGTGGGCGTTGATAAGCGTTAATTCTTCATGACAGGACCCGTTCGCCAGCAGATGTTGCAGCACACGGTAACTGCCCTCACCCGTCGGTGACGGACTGGATATATGATGCGCATCGTTGCGGATGGCGGTACGAAGAATTGTCCAACCCTCGGTTTCTGCATCAAAGGAATAACCGTCTACTCCCTTCTCCCCTTGGAGTGGGGTTGGGGCTACTACCATCGTCGCAGCTGCTTCGCCCAGATTCAAACCTATGCGCTCGATGTCGAAGGGGCGGCATGGTTCGGGCGAAAGCGCTTTGAATGACTGGAAACCACTTACGATAAACGGTGATTGCTCGTCGGCTCCGATGACCACGGCATAATCACACACACCGCCCTCAATGGCACGCATGGCTTCTATTTGTGCGCAAACGCCTGATATGCAAGCATTTGAGATAACGATAGGTTCTCTTTCGTTGCCGAAATGTTGTGCGATGGCTCTTGCCGCTTCGCCATACAACAGTCGGTCGTCGGGGATATTCTTGGAATGCTGCTCAAGCAGTGCCACATTGGCTTTCGTGGTGGCGATGATGAACATCACGCGCGGTGAGGCAGGGTTGATACCACTACGGCGGATGGCATCTTCGGCAGAGAGGATGGCCATCTGCTCAAACCGTGTGTAGGTTTTTTCGCTGCGGATGCGTCGGGCGAAAGTGTCCTCCACCTCACCTTCGTCGAAAAGTGACGCGGTGAAGGGCTCGGGCAGGCCCCAACGTCCTTCATAGCGGCACAGGCGGGTTGTACCGCGTATTACCGCCGTCAGATTGTCTTCAGTGGTGAATCCGAGTGGCGAGGTAATGTTGTCGGCTATGACGCGAATCATGTGGTGAGCCATTTCTTTTTCCATTCCTCGTAGAAAGGAGGATTGGACCAAACTAACTGATAATCAGCATCGAGGAAGACCTGTACAGAGGTGCCGGTGGCAAGCAGTTCGCCACTCTCCGTATCGTGAATCTCGTAGTCGAAAATGATTTTCGCTGCCTCGGTAGGCCTGTAGATGATATCTATGCGCGGATGCATGCCATAGACGATGGGTTTGTGGAAATGGAACTGCAAATCGACCAACGGGGCATAATAGCCGCTGTTGAAGATGAGCATATAGCCCAGTTCGTATTTCTTGCCGAACTCTTCGCGCGCATCTTCGAAATAAAGCGGATAAGAGCCGTGCCACACAAACTGCATGGAATCGACTTCGCTGAAACGAATTTCAAATTCTTTGGAGGCGGTAAGCATTGTTATGAAGTTAAAGAAGTTAGGGAAGTTAAAGAAGTTAAGGACATTAGCCCTCGAAAAGGATGAGGGGGCATTATTTGGGATTGCAGCGGCGGAACCGCTGCTTACGGAGAAGAAGTGTATGATGGCGGCATTCCTTTTGCCCCTTGCTTCTTGTCCCTGCCCCTAAGAAGCGACCATCGCTATTTTGAGTTGCGACGTGGCAATGATGCGGTCGTTGCAGCGAATGGTGGCCTCGGCCAATGTGATGTTCATCAGTTGCTGCAGTACGTCGATAGTGGTTACCAGCATGTCGCCGATCTTTGGCGTGTCATGAATGACCATGTCTTTGACAGCTCCGATAAAGCCTATCTGGATGTCCTTTTTGAGGATGTATTTGTTGACATATCCCAACCGTGCCGCACAGGTCTGCGCCATGTTCTCAGCCAATGCGCAGGTCATCAGCCGTCCGTCTTCCACCATCAGGTGGTCTTCACGCACGGTGAACTCAGTGGTGGTGCGCTGCTCGTCAAACCAGGTGAGGCGGTCGACGAGCACGAATGGTTCCTGCTGCGGCAGCAGTTCGTGGATGTCAATATCTTCTATTCGTGGTGTCATGAAACCCAAAAATCAAAATAGTTGTACCACTGTGTGGGGTAGCGGCGCACAATGGTTTCCAGTCCGTCGGCAAAACGCTGCGCCATGATGGCAGCTCTTTGCCGGATGGGTAGTGTCATGTCGATATCTTGTGTGATATCGTTGATATGGACGTGATAGTGCTTATACCCTTCTTTCATCACCGACACTTGCAACGCGGGCAACGACCGCTGCGCTGCCAAAGCGAACGGTCCGAGGGGGAAATGCGCTTGTGCGTCGAAGAACCGGCAACTGACATTTTTCGGCGAACCATAGATGCGGTCGCCTGGGATGCTAACCACTTCGCCGTTGGCCAGGGCCTCACTGATGAGAAACACATGACTCATGTCATCGGATGTGACGATGGTGTGGATGTTGTTGGCTTCCATCACACGCCGCCGGTTTTCCAATACCGCCTCGGCCTCGCCCCCAAAGACCAGCGCGTTGAAACGCTTGTCATTGGCTTGTAGGGTATAGCCCGCCACCTCGTAACAACCCACATGGCTGCTGAGGATGACGAAACCTTCGGACTGCTCTGCCAGATGGTTGTAGAGTTCCATGTTGTCGATATCAAGACGGAACCGTCCGCCAGCGAACATGTAAAACCGGTCGAGCACCACTTGCGAAAACTGGCAGTGATTGCGGTAGGTGGACCAAAACGAACGCCATCGGCCGTAGCCCATGCGCTGACGGAAAAACTGCCACTGGGCACGGAATCCGCTGCGACGGAACAGCATGTAAAACGGCACCACAAATACCGCTACGCCCGCATACATCAAGCGCAGCGGCAACACACGCATCACCCTGATGAGCCAGCGGTGCATCCACGGTGTGCCGTCGGTACGGCCCTGCCATTCTTTGTCAGCAGCCATGCTGTGCGTCGGTTTATGCTACCTTGCTCTCGATGTAGTCGCAGAAGTCGTTGAGCGTCTTCACACCAGCCATCTCTTCGGGTTTGATCTTAAACCCAAATTTCTTTTCCACGATGACGACGATATCTACAAAATCGAGGCTGTCGATGCCGAGGTCTTCCTTGAGCAGAGCCTCAGGGGCTATCTTCTGCTCTTCCACCTCAAGGTCGTCGATAAGAAACTCTCTTACTTTTTCTTCAATTTCTGTTCTTGACATAATCTATGATGTTATTGGGCCTACGCCCTGTATGTTCTAAAGTGTCTATGGGTAATATTAGGTGCGATGGGGTAATCTCTCATTTCTCACCTCCCACCTCTCACCTCTCACCTCTCACCTCTAAACAGAGAAATGAACCTCCAAAATAGAGTGCCCCTGTCCCAGATGGTCATGGATGGCGGTGACATGCAGCCCAGCTTTCTCGATGAGCCGGCAGAAGTCGTCGGAGTGGTACATCTTGCTGTTGCCGTTGGCGATTACGGTGAAATAGAGGCTGATTTGTGTGAGACAGAATGCGGCAGGCTCGAATCGTTGGCGGTCCCACAGTGTCTCCATAATAAAGAGCGTGGTGTCGCTGTCCATGATGGTCGCGGCACGCCGCAGGATGCTGACAATCTCGTCTTCGCTGAAACAGTCGAGAAATTGGCTCATCCAGATGGCGTCGTAATGCTGGTCGGTGGGCAGTGTGCTGTCCGGGTCGAGCATATTGGCTGCGAAACCGTGTATGCGCTCTGCGCCGGGTTTGTCTTTCGTCTGCTGACGCATCATGTCGAGTTGTTGGGGCAAATCGACAATGGTCACCTCCACGTCGGGGTCATGACCGACACATTGCATCGCCCATCTTCCGGTGTTGCCTCCCACATCGAGCAGATGCTTAGGATGGTTGGCGAAGACGATGTTCAGTGCCTCCTCGAACGAACTGTCGGAATAGAAGTGGTCGAAGGCGAACCAACTCTTCTGCGTGTCAGGCGGCAGTGACGACAACGCCTCATAGACTGTGGGCCAATCGCCGAAATGCTCCAGTCCGGCAGGTCGTCCTTCGCGCAATGCCTCTTCCATACGAAACATGCCCAGGTAGTTGACATCGTGGTTGAAATCGATGTTTACCCGTGTGGCGGGGTCGTTGACGAGAAACCATCCCGTCTTGGAGATGGTGAAACGGTCTGTTTCGGGGTTCACCGTCACGGTGCCGATGGAGAGCGATGCCTCGAGCAGACATTTGGCGGCATATTCGCTGATGCCGGTCTTGGCTGCCACTTCGGCGATGGTCAATTCCTCGTCGCGCAGGAGGTCGAGGATGCCCCATTTCACCATCAGTCGTGATACCTGAAACACGATTGGGCCAAACGCGATAAACTCAGCCAACCGTTGTGCTTCGCGGGCGCTGAGTGTATCATGGGTGTATTTTTCCAATGATTTTGCGAGATGCATGTGATTTTGGGGTTTTGAAGGAGTTCAGGAGTTTAGAATTGAAGGTTTAGGGTAGAGGGTTTAGTGTTCTTGACACATCTCTTGCCTCTTGCTTCTTGCTTCTTGCTTCTTGCCTCTTGCGTTATCTCAACTGTTTGACCAAAAGTTTTCCGAGGCGTTTGCCGGCGTTTTTGAAACCGTCGCTCCAGAGGTTGGCCATCGAACCGAAGACACCGCCTCTGCCCTCGATGCTGAACTTCACCACCTGCTGTCCGCTCTCCTTGTCGCGGATGGTGATGTTGAGGTAACAGTTACCCTTCTTGGTGACGTTCACAGGGTGGATGGTCATGAGCATGTTCGACTCAGAGGCGTTGGTCAGGAAACGTCCGATGGTGCGCAGACGATCGTTGGCCGCGGGCAGGAGCATGAGGCTCAACTGCGGTTTCAACTCGTTCTCCAACTCATATTGGGGGTTGTACTCCGGTTGCTCTATCTTTCTGAACTCGAGCCATGCTTCCTGGCTCATGCCCTCGATGGTCGTTCCTTCCCAGTCTTCCTCTACTTGTATCTTGGAGATGTTCATGAGCGGTGCGAAGGAGCCTTCCACCACGACGACGTCTTGTTCAAAAATGTTTTGTGCGAAACCTGTCGTTGCGACAAGCATCAGCAGGGATAATACTATCAGTTTCTTCATTTTTTTGTGCTTTTTAGTTTTAATGAGGCCTGTTGGGCTTATGAGCCTTATTGGGCCGAAAACAATTCTAAAATTAATTATTTTTCTAATCGTCTGATTACCAGCGCTGAGTTGGTGCCGCCGAAACCGAAACTGTTGCTCAATACGGTGTTGATGTCGCATTCGGTGGTTTGGCGTGCGATGTTGAGGGGTTCGCTGTATTGGTCGGGGTTCTCGAAATTGATGTTGGGAGCCACAAAATGGTTCTGCATCATCAGCACGCTATATACGGCCTCGCTGGCTCCGGCCATCCAGCACTCATGGCCCGTCATGCCTTTGGTAGAGGAGATGAGGGCGTGCTTGCCTCGGAAGAGGCGGTCGAGAGCGATGGCTTCGAACATATCACCCTGTTGGGTGCTCGTGGCATGAGCGTTGATATAGTCGACGTCGTCGGCTGTGACGCCTGCATCGTTCATGGCGCGTGTCATGGCGATGACACTGCCGTCGTCGGAGGGTTGTGAGATGCCGCCGCCGTTGGATGAGAACCCGTAGCCGCAAACCTCGGCCAGAATAGGCGCGCCTCGCTTCACGGCACTGTCATAGTCTTCGAGCACCAGTGCGGCTGCTCCTCCACTCGGTATGAGTCCGTCGCGGTCACGGTCAAAGGGCCGTGAGGCAAGCGTTGGGGTGTCCATGCGCTTGGAGAAGGTATTGAGTGCGTCAAACGAGGCCATGCTGTAGAAATTCACCTCTTGTGCACCGCCGCATAGTACACGGTCTTGCAGTCCCTGACGGATGAGCAGGTAAGCCAGGCCGATGGCGTGGCTGCCGCTGGCACAAGCGCTACTGACGGAGAAATTGATGCCCTTCAGGTGGAAAATACTGCTCAGGTTCATGTTCACCGTCGAGTTCATGGCTTGGAAGATGAATCCCGACCCCAACAGTTGGGTGTCGTGCTTTTCGGCCATGATGTTGGCTGCCTCGATGACGGGTTTGGCCGACGAGTCATTGCCGAAGATGACGCCCACCTCATTTTGCTGGAGGAAATCGTCGTCCATGCCTGCCTGACGGAAAGCCTCGACCGATGCCATGTAGGCGAACTCGGCCTCTTCGGAAAGTCCGGTGCGCAGACGACGGTGCAGCAACCCTTTCAATTGGGGGCGCTCCACTATGCCGGTCAGTGCCGACTGGTAACCGTAAGTGATGCGCTCCTGCTCGATGCCGATGCCGGAGCGTCCCAGTCGCAGCGACTCAGTGACCGTCTCTTTATTTGTTCCGAGGCATGACCAGATGCCCATGCCCGTGATAACAACTTTTCTCATTTCTGGTTTGAGGTTTGAGATTGGAGGTTTGAGGTGTTTGATTACTTTTTTTGAGGCCTGAGGCTTTGATTATTGGTTGGTGCTAATTAACAACCTGAAATCTCAAACCTCAAACTTCAAATCTAAGTATAAAGCCCTCCGTTGATGTTGACAACTTGTCCGGTGATGTATGCCGCATCGTCGCTTGCGAGGAAACTAACGAGCGCTGCCACCTCTTCGGGTTTTCCGAAACGTCCGGTGGGGATGAGGCGCTTGAGTTCCTGCTCGTCGAGTGATGCCGTCATGTCGGTGGCGATAAATCCTGGAGCCACGGCATTGACCGTCACCTTGCGTTGGGCCACTTCTTGTGCCAGAGCTTTCGTGGCCCCGATGACCGCCGCCTTGGCAGCGGAGTAGTTGGTCTGTCCGGGCAAGCCTTTCACGCCCGAGAGCGAGGTGATGTTGATGACGCGTCCGTGGCGATGGGTAAGCATATTCTTCAGCAGACGACGTGTAAGGTAGAACAGGGCGTTGAGCGATGTGTCTATCACTTGGTGCCACTCCTCGTTTTGCATGAAGATCATGAGGTTGTCGCGGCGGATGCCGGCGTTGTTGACCAGCACCTCCACATAGTCGTCGGGATGGGCGTTTTCCCATTGTTCCACGGCTGCCTCGATGGCTTCGGGTGAGGCCACATCAAATGGAAGCAGTTCGGCTGTGCCGCCTGCCTCTTCTATCTCTTGTCGTGTCTGTTGTGCCGCCTCGTCGTTCGAGCGGTAGTTGATGATGACGGCAAAACCCTCGCGGGCCAGCCTGAGGGCTATGGCGCGACCGATGCCGCGTGAACCCCCTGTAATCAATGCATATCTCATATTTCGGTGCAAATTTAGGTAAAAAAAAGATATCTCTTGTCAGTTGAATAAAGAATTTAAGTTTTCTTTAGAGAAGATAGTGACCGTCGGTTCATCGGCGTCCACCGTCACCCGCTCCAAACCCGCTTACAATGCTGTTGTTCCATTCATAAATAATACGCGAAATCAAAGGACAAAAGCATACCGATATAAAGGCTTTAGCCCTTTCTGAGCGTTGACAACAATACACATAAAACCCAGGGTGTTGCCCTGGGTTATGCGCTGTTGGCCTTGCAGGCCGATTATCAATTTAGGGTAGAATCGTATATAATTACCCGTTAAATAAAGAATCACCTACTCCCCTCGCCTTTCGGGAAGGCTGCGGGGGCAAGTTTGCTCTGGATGGAGGGGTCGTGGGTCTATGGTTGAGGGTTGAGGGTTTAGTGTTCTTTTTGGAGTGTAGACAATAGTCCGCTAATTGAGGGTTTAGTGTTTAGTGT
>CAMJAO010000002.1 GCA_946403615.1 uncultured Prevotellaceae bacterium | reverse complement strand
TCATGTTTTCAATACTGTTCACCTGATCGCTGTGGAACCTGCGGTAAACATTGATAATGATAGCGATAGCCACGGCTGTCTCGGCAGCGCTCACACCGATAGAGAACAGGGTGAAGAACATACCGTCCATCTGTCCGGGGAAGAGCAGTCGGTTGAACACCGCGAAGTTCATATCTACGGCATTGAGGACAAGCTCTACGGAGATAAGCATGGCGATAAGGTTGCGCCGTGTGACGAATCCGAATACCCCGATGAAGAACAGCAGTGTGCTCAGAACGAGGAAAAACTCTACGGGAATGACCCCGTGTGCGATTGTATCCATCATATTACTTGTCCTTTCTTGAGATTACAATACCACCGATAATACAAGCCAGCAGGAAGATGGAGATGAACTCGAAGGGAAGCACATAGCCGTCGGTGCTGACGAGTGTGCGTCCGATTTCCTTCATGCTCACTTCCTCATTGGGAATGGCTTTGCTGATAAACACATTCTTCAGCAGGATGACGGCCACCAAGACCAATCCCGCCAAAGCCGCGAGAACGCCCGCCACCACCCGGCTGCCGCGCAAACGCTCGTAGAGTCCTTGGAGCGTGTGTTTCGACACCAGTTGAATGGCGAAGATATAAAGCATCGTGATACCACCGGCATAGACGCTGATCTGCGCTGCACCGAGGAACGTATAGTCGAGCAGGAAATAGATGCCTGCCACACCAAAGAGCACAAAGAGCAGGAAGGTGGCGGCACGCATGATGCGCTTGGTCATCACCGAAAGCACGGCAGCGCCAAGGATGATGACAGCGAGGATGATAAACATGATTTGATTTGCCATAATCTTCTCTCCTCCTTATTTAGTACCAGTGTTAAACTTACCGATTTCCATCTCAGCGCCGCCGTTGATGAGTTCGGGCAGGCTGCCACCCTCGTATTTCTCCTTGTCGAGGTGAAGGACGAGTTTGTCGCGGTCGAACACGCTGTTCTCAAAATCGTTGGTGAACTCGATGGCATCGAAGTTGCAGGCGTTGACGCACAACTGGCAGAACATACATTCGCCCAGGTCGTAACGGTAGTCGAGCAAGACACGCTTCTTCTTGCCTGTCTCGGGGTCTTCACGCATCTCCGACTTAATCGTGATTGTGCCGTTGGGACATGTCTTCTCGCACATGGTGCAAGCCACACACTTATGACTGCCGTCCTCGTTGCGTTTGAAGACGAGGCGTCCGCGGTGGCGCGCCGACACGTGGAGCCGTGTCTTGCGGTTCTCGGGATATTGCTCGGTGACTTTGGGTGTGAAGTATTCCTTCATCGTCACGCCGAAACCGGTAATCAATGATTTGACACCGGCGAGAGCCTCACTGAAATATGATTTGTTGTTTTCCATTTTACCAGTGTAATCCAAATGCTACGATGATTGTCATAAGTATCAAATTGAGCAGGCTCAGCGGCATGAGGTATTTCCACTCCAACTTCAGTATCTGGTCGATACGGAGACGGGGGAAGGTCCAGCGGATCCAGAGCAGCACCCACACCAAGAGGAACACTTTGCCGAGGAACCAGACGAAGCCCGGGATATAATCCATCACGGTATTGAACCCGTCGAGGCCTGCGATGTGCAGCGGCATCCATCCTCCGAGGAAGACGGTGGCAGCCACGCCGGCGATGACGAACATGTTCAAATACTCAGCCAAATAGAAGAAGCCGAATCCCATACCCGAATACTCGGTGTGATAACCAGCGGTCAACTCACTCTCAGCCTCAGCCAGGTCGAACGGGCCACGGTTGGCCTCGGCGTTACCTGCGATGATGAAAGTAATGAACGCGATGATGGCGGGGATATGGCCTTTGAATATGAGCCATGCGTTCGATTGTGACTCGACGATGCCTGATACCGACATGGTGCCTGTGAGGGCAACGGCGGTGATGAGGCAGAGGCAAAGCGACATCTCGTAGGAAATCATCTGGACGGCACCACGCATGGCGGAGACGACACCGAACTTATTGTTCGAGCCCCAACCTGCGAGGAAGATGCCGACGACACCGATAGACGAGATGGCAGTGAGCAGGAACACGCCCACATTGAAATCGAGCACCTGCATGCCCAAGTTCCACGGCAGGAACGAGAACGTGCCCACCGAGGCAATCAGCACGAGGAACGGCGCTAAGAGATAAAGGAGCTTGTCGGCTTTATCGACGAAGAAAATCTCCTTTTGCAACATTTTGAACACATCGGCGAACACCTGCAACAAGCCCCACTTACCGACACGGGTAGGACCGAGACGGCACTGGAACCAGGCGCACACCTTACGCTCCATGTAAATCAGGATAATGGCGAAGACCGCGTAAGCCACGAGGATGACAGCGCCGATTATCACGCATTCGATGAAGGTTGACCAAAAGTTGCCCAACCCTAATGTGTCGCGCAACAATCCGTCGAACCAACTTGTTATTTTACCGAAATCAAACATAATCTTTTGAGGTTATGAGGTTGTAAGGTTATGATCATGAAATCATGAGTCCGTAACCTTATTTCCTTATCTGTCAATATCAGGGATTACGTAATCTAATGTAGCGCCCACAGAGATGAGGTCGGCAATCTTCTCGCCACGCAGTATCTCGTCCATGGCCGATACCAACGGCAGTCCCATCGGACGGAACTTCAAACGGTAAGGACTCTTGTCGCCCTTGGAGTCGAGATAAACGCCTATTTCGCCACGGCTTCCCTCACATGAGGTATACCACTGTCCTTCCGGCACGCGGATGACGGGTTTCTGCTTGATGTAGAAGTCGCCTGCGGGGATATTGTCGGCCAGTTGCTCCAGAATACGCACACTTTGCTCCATCTCTTTCATACGAACCATGTAACGTGCGAAACAGTCGCCCTTTTCGTAAGAAATCTGGTCGAATTCCACTTGGCCGTACATATCGTAAGGATGATTCTTGCGGACATCGTTTTTCCAGCCGGAAGCACGACCCGTACCACCGGTGCAGCCGTAAGAGATGGCATCCTCTTTGGAGAGCAAGCCCACATTCTCGAAACGGTTGTGGAGAATGATGTTGCCTGTGAAGATGTCGTTGTACTCGCGGAACATTGGTTTGAGATACTCACAGAGTTTCTTCACATTCTTGGCGAAACCCGGATCGATATCGTCTTGACAGCCACCTATTCTATAATAATTCTGAATGAGGCGTCCGCCGGTGGTCTCTTCCATCACGTTGAGCACTTGTTCACGGTCGCGCATGCCGTAGATGAATGCGGTGAGTGCTCCGAGGTCCTGTGCACAGCAGCTGTAGAAGAGCAGGTGCGAGTCTATACGTTGCAACTCATCCATCATCGTGCGGATATACTTGATGCGGTCGGAAAGTTCCACGCCCATAGCCTCTTCGATGACCGAGCAGAGGGCATGGCGGTTCATCATCGCGCTCAGATAATCCAAGCGGTCGGTGAGTGCCAGCGACTGTGGATAGGTGTATTCCTCGCACATTTTCTCGATACCGCGGTGGATATATCCGCAGTGGGGATAGACCTTGCGGATGGTCTCGCCGTCGAGGATGGTCTGCAAGCGGAGCACACCGTGAGTGGCGGGGTGCTGCGGACCGATATTGATGACATAATCATCGTCGGTGAATAGTTTGTGACGTATGGCCTTCAACTCGCCATCCTCGTTGAGCACCCACTCCTCGGTATAGTCGGGTTCGGGGTCATCTTCAAGGGTATAGCGGTTGTTCTCGGGGCTCATGTCATAGTCCTTACGGAACGGGAACCCGTTGAAATCGGAACGCAGGTAGAGACGGCGCATGTCCTTATTGCCAAGGAAGCGGATGCCGTAGAAATCATACACCTCGCGCTCGAGAATCTCCGCACCTTTCCACAGATGGCTCACGGTGGGGATATAAGCGGCGTTGCGGTCGCTGTTCACGGCCTTCACGCTGGTACGCTCATGTGTCTCGGTGTTTTCGAGGATATAGACGCATCCGAGTCCTTCTTCGCCGAAGTCCTCACCCACGATGGTCACGAGGTAGTCGAAATGCTTGTCGTTTTTGAGTTTCGCCATCTCGGAGGCGAAAGCAGACAGTTGGAATTCTTGATGTTCTAATTTCATATTACTGCTCCTCCTTGACATTCGTTACTTCCTCGGTTTCTTTTATCTGCTCAGCAAAATCACCAGGCACGTCGGTCACAACGATGGGACTTTCCTTGCGGTTTCTACCGCCGAGGAATTTCTCCACCTTAACCTTGCGCTGCAACTGCATCATACCATAGAGAATGGCTTCGGGGCGCGGGGGACAACCCGGCACATACACATCGACAGGCACAATCTCATCGATGCCGTTTACCACATGATAACTCGATTTGAACGGACCGCCCGAAATGGCGCAACCGCCCACGGCCACCACATATTTGGGTTCAGCCATCTGGTCGTAAAGACGTTTGAACACGGGTGCCATCTTGTTGGTGATGGTACCAGCACACATGATGAGGTCGGCCTGACGGGGAGAGTTACGTGTCACCTCGAAACCGAAGCGGGCGAAGTCGTAGCGTGCGCAACCCACCGCCATGAACTCGATGCCGCAGCATGAGGTGGCGAAGGTGAGCGACCATAGCGAGTTGGCGCGTCCCCAGTTGATCAACTGGTCGAGCGAACCCGTCACTACGTTCACACCGTTGTCGTTCAGTTCCTTGAGCAGCCCCTCGAGGCTCTCGTTGTCCTTAAACTCGTCGTAAGGAATGCTTTTGATTTTCGGTTTCTTTATTTCCATTCCAAAGCCCCTTTCCGCCAAGCATAAGCCAGGCCAAACACCAACACTAACAAGAAGAATCCGATACTGACAAGCGCCATAGGACCGAACTCCTTCACTACTACCGCCCAGGGATAGAGAAACACTGTCTCGACATCAAACATCAAGAAAAGGATGGCGAAGAGATAATAGCCCACCGACACGGGAATCCATGACGACCCGTGCGTCGGAATGCCGCACTCAAACGGTTCACCCTTTACTTTGTTGTATGTGCGAGGCCCCAGCAACTTGGCTATGACGTAAGCCGCCGCCACCAAGGTGATAGCCGTTAGAATAACGGTAACAAACAAAGTAAAATTCATAGTATTTATTGAAAAATATAATATTTCCCTTTTAACGCGTGCAAAGGTACGCATTTTTCCCCGAACGCGTACATATTTATGCGAGAAAAAACCAGTGAAAAGAAAAAAAGGACGTTTTTATTGATATAGAACAAATGGACCGTTTTTCAGGCAGAATGACAAAAAGACATGCTTTTTAGACATAAAGACAAAAGGACATAAAGATATATCTAAAAGATTATAAGGGATATAGGAATTTAGGAAGGGATAGTTGTGGATGATGCAGTGTTATTGCAGCAATAACGCCGCGCGGCGTTATTTTACACAAGGCTAATCAGGAACTATATTATGACGTCCTGTCTCACTAAGCACACAGGGCGTTTACCTAAGCCATCACAAAAGAAGAAACCTCTATTTACTCCATCGGTTAATTTGTGAAAATCGTTGTCTATGCTTCCAGGGGGCTTTGGATGATTTTACCTATGGTGATGCCTTCGAGGGAGGCGGCGCGGCAGAGTTGGGGCTCGAAATGATGGGCGATGCTGCCGACGAAATTGACGGGGAGGTCGGGACGTCCGTAAGGGATGATGTTGCGGCGGAAGAAGGCACGGAAATTATCAATGACCAACTGCTCGAGCGGTTCACAGTCGATATGCTGGCGGATGAACTTCGCAGCATGGGCCAGATAACGGTTTGGCATGGGCTGCCGATAGACTTTGTCGATGATGTCGGAGAGGTCTTGGCCTGTGTCGCTGAGATACTCTTCTCGAAGGTCATCGGGAAGGGCTCCTTTGAAGAGTGCGCCGATAAAGAGACGTCCCAAAACAGCCCCGCTGCCCTCATCGCCAAGGATGAATCCAAGAGAAGGAATATTCTTGACAATATTCTCACCATCATAAAGGCATGAGTTGGAGCCAGTGCCGAGAATGGCAGCGATACCCTCATGATTGCCGCAAAGAGCCTTTGCCGCACCGAGCAAATCGCTATCTACGACGATTCCATCTGCCTCAAAAAGGCTTTTGAGAACAGACTGGAATTTTGTCTTCATCTCGTCTCGCATGCCCGCTCCATAATATTCAATTTTCTTTACATCATCAGGATTATATCCTTGCGTGCGCAGTTGGTAGAGAAGTTCCATTTTGATGATTTGCTTTATCTTCTCTTCGGTCTGGAAATAGGGATTCAAGCCTTGTGTCTTCACGCGGGCCATTTCTTTTCCGTCTTCCAAGAGGCACCATACAGTCTTGGTGCTTCCGCCATCGGCTATGAGTTGTAACATATTTATGGGTTTGAGATTAGAGGTTTGAGATTTATTGTTTGCAAAAGTAAGTGTTTCTGGATGATTCGCCAAATTGGGAGAAAGAAAATACACAAAAGCGGCGGTAGATTTTTGTATAATTCGGGGGAAAAGCGTAATTTTGCAGCCGAAATAGAACAGGCATGCACAAGAAAAGAACACTTGAGATGAAACGACGGCTGACCGCTTGGTTGCTGTTATCGGTATTTGTGCCGATGATGGTGATGACGGTGCTGCACAGCCATGAGTCGACTACGAGTGTGGCAGCATGCGCCGACTGCGACCATCATGTGGCACACGCCGGACACTTCAGCATTTTGGGAGACCACAACTGCGACTGTGTGCTATGTCAGTTCACTTCTATTGTATTTCTTGGCAGTACCGCTTTAGGTATTTCTATTCTGATGGCTGCCACCCGCCAACAGGGTGCCAGCTTCCTTTCAGCACCCGTCAAGGGGAAAGAAAGACAACCAAGCCTACGCGCTCCGCCCACAATCCTTGGATGATTTTAGAGGATTTAAGACAGCCTAGGAACATCTAGCCACCTAGGCGTAATTGTTTATAACATTAATTTTCGACATTTTATAATGAGACAATATATCATGGCGGCATTGCTGGCGTGCGGCGCGGCAGTGCAAGCCCAAGAAGTATCGGATAGCACCGATATATTTTACCAACATCTGAATTTGAATGAAATCGTGGTGACCGGCGTAGCAGGAAGCATCAAGTTGAAACAAGCCACGGCACCAGTGAGCATCATGACCCTGAGCGATTTGCACGCTACTGCAGCCACCAACATCGTCGATGCCATTGCCCACCAACCAGGCATCAGCCAAATCACCACGGGCAGCGGCATCTCCAAGCCCGTCATCCGCGGCTTGGGCTATAACCGAATTATCGTGATGAATGACGGAGTGCGTCAAGAGGGTCAGCAGTGGGGCGACGAGCACGGCATCGAGATAGACGCACAAGAGGTGCACTCCGTAGAAGTGCTGAAAGGTCCTGCCTCGCTGATGTACGGTTCAGACGCGATGGCTGGCGTTGTCATCTTCCATGGCGCCCCTACCCTCTCCGACGGAGAGATACGTGGAAACGTGAGCACCGAATACCAGACCAACAACGGTCTTTGGGGTTATTCGCTCAATATGGCAGGCAATCAGAAGGGATTGGTGTGGAACGCGCGCTACAGCGGCAAGATGGCACACGCCTACAAAAACAAATACGACGGCTATGTGCCCAACTCACAATTCCGTGAGCAGGCATTGTCGGGCATGATCGGTCTGAACCGATATTGGGGTCATTCCCATCTGAAACTCGGCTATTACCATCTCACCCCGAGCATCATTGAGGGCGAGCGTGACGAAGAAACGGGCGAATTGGAGTCGTCGACCGACAATGTGAAGACTTACGCCCACGGACTGCCCTTCCAGCAGGTTTATCATTACAAAGCCATTTCCGACAATGCGTTCTACCTTCCTCACGGTTCGCTGAAAGCCATTGTCGGCTATCAGCAAAACCGCCGCCAGGAGTTTGAGGAGAGCGCCGACGAATATGGTCTCTATTTCCAGCAGCACACCCTCACCTACGATGTGCGCTATCTGACCGAGGAGTTAGAAGGATGGAAACTGGCAGCCGGCGTCAACGGCATGTACCAACGATCGCTCAACAAAGGCGACGAATACCTCATCCCCGCCTATCATTTGTTTGATGCCGGAGTGTATGCCACCGCTACACGCACCTTTAACAACTGGACCCTCAACGGTGGCTTGCGCTTCGACCGTCGCGACCTGCACAGTCACCGTCTCATCGACGATGATGAAGAGCGTTTTGCCGATTTCCATCGTCATTTCAACGGACTGTCGGGCAGCATCGGGGCCGTGTGGAACGTGAACCGCCAACTCAACGTCCGTCTGAATGTGGCTCGCGGATACCGCGCTCCCAACATGAGCGAACTGGCATCGAACGGTGTGCATGAAGGCACCGTGCGCTACGAACTGGGCGACCAATCATTGAAAGCGGAACAGAGCATACAGGCCGACTTGGGCATCGACATCGCCACGCGCTATCTATCAGCACAAGTGGCTTTCTTCGCCAACCGCATCGATCATTACATATTCTCGCGGCGCATCAACGAGACGATGGAAGAGGGCTATCTCACCTATCAGTTCGACTCGGGTGACGCGCGGTTGTTAGGTTTCGAAGCTGGTGTCGACCTCCACCCCATCCACAGCATCCACTTTGAGAACACCTTCTCATACGTCGACGCAAGGCAGTTGCACCAACCAGCGGAGACACGCTATCTGCCCTTCACGCCCGCTCCACGGTGGACGAGTGACCTGAAATGGGAAATCACACACGAACACCACTCCGCGTTCACCAATGCTTTCGTCTCGGTGGGTCTGGAGTGTTATCTGCGTCAAGACCACTATTACCGCGCAGACAATACTGAAACCGCCACGCCATCGTACACGCTGTTGAACATGTCGGCTGGCACAGACATACTTTGGCACGGAAAGAAAATCGCCGAAGTGTATCTGAATGCCGACAACCTGACCAACCGAGCCTACCAAAGCCATCTGAGCCGTCTGAAATACGCCGACCTGAACCGTGTGACCGGCCGTCAGGGCATATACAACATGGGGCGCAATGTGACCCTGAAAATCGTGGTGCCCATAGCGTTTTAGGCACTTATATTTATTACAAATATACCCATTTGGCAAATTTTGATGTCAACACTGATAAATTCGTTTCACTTCAGCGGATTTATCAGTGTTATCTATTTGATTAATAGCATCTTTTGTTAAAACAGGAACAAAAACGGGCCATTTTAACCCGATTTTATTTTTTTTACAAAAAAATGAGAACTATTTCATAAATATACCATAACTTTGCACCCCAAATTCAAATATATCTGCTCATTATATCGTATTGCACTCTATGTACACGATAGGCTTAACACAAATATGCAGAAAATTTTCAATAATTATACACAATGACACAACTTTACAAAGTTTCAAAAATTGTATTTTTTTTTCTCATGTGCGTTAATCTGCAAATCTTGGCAGATGACCAGAATGATTATTTCATTTACGACGATGACGAACAAACCATTATCGTTGGAGTGAACGAATCAGCATGGAGTCAAGAATCACTGACCATCCCCTCGACTGTAACCGAAGTGCAAGAAGGTGCTTTTTGGGGATGCAGCCATTTGCAGAGTCTTTACATCGATGGCGGCGACCCAGTTTTTGCGAGTGGTTCGCTTGATGACGTTCTCGACCAATTGGAGTATCTCAATCTTGGCAGCGGCATGTCGGTAGACAACATTCGCACCCTGATGATGCGATTGGGTGAAGATCATCTCGTCAACACGATAGAAATTGACGGATATGTTGACCCGGACGATGACGGCATTCACTTTACCACAAGTACACTCAAGAGTATCCTGACCGAGGATGTGGCAGTGAACCTGCCTGCCGCGCTGGTTTCTGACCAGGAGTTCGGCGATGCCGAGGTTTACGGCAAATTCACGCTCAATGGCGAATTAGGCACATTCTGTGGCAATGCCACCTTCTATGACGAGAGTCAGGATGCGCAGTTCCTTTTTTATATCCCCACAGAGATGCGCAGTGAGACGAAAGAGATATACATCAAACGTGTAAAATACGTCGTGGCTGGCGAGGGAGTGCTGATGCACCATATTGAAAACACCTCGAGCACCGTCTATCTGAAGCGCGTCAACACCACTATCACCTACAACGACAACATGCTGGTAGGTGTCACAGAGCCTACAACCATCGGAAAGACCGACGGCAACAAGACCAACATGGTACTCTATCAAGGCAAGTTCCACCCCACCTCAGGTGGCACTCTCGGTGCCAACCGCGCATATTTGCAGGTGCCGACCGAAGATTTGAAGTCGATGGGCGCCAATGCGGCTCTCTCACCCTTCATCGTAGAGGATGTGATTGACGGGATCGAGAACATGAAACTGATCGAAGTGACCGATGCCGAGTCCGACGAGTGGTTCACACTTTCAGGACAACGTCTCACCACACGCCCTGTGAAATCAGGCATTTATCTGAACGGAAGCAAGAAAGTGGTAATCAGGAAGTAAGATAAAAGGAGTAAGTAGAAAACAGACATGCCTTCATTCGGCAAATTATTTTAGAAAATGAAAAAGCAACAATATATCATTCCTGCATGTAAAGTGGTGCGTTATGCCCCACTGTTGAACAATTCCTTCGACCCTGAAACCGAATCGGGTCTCATCACGGTGTCTGGCGGAGAAATAGACGCCTCTTTGGGCGAAGGCAACCAGATGAACAACTTCGAAGACGAAACAGACATCCGCGAGAAATCCGTTTGGGAAGAATAACGCGGCAAGAACGATAGAAGTTAAGTAATTATGTCTCAGGCGTACATCTCAGTTATTTCAGCTGGAATTTCGACCTGAGAATAAACCACTTAACTTCTCTCTTTATTCAGACATAAAACAGCGACTAGAACAGACATTTTTTGACTAAAAGCCCTGATTTGTCCGAAATTTATATACTTGTCCGAACAAAATCAAGAAATAGACAGAAAAACAACAAAAGGTTTCATCACCTAAACATATCTTTGCACAACAAAAGGATACGCCATCGACAGCACCTCATTAATTAAAATGATTCAAGGTGCAAGTGACGTAAAATATACGTACAATTATTATTTAACTGTTATGAAATACCAAAGACTTCATTCTCAGGTTATTTCTTCGTCCAGGTTTTGGACTTGGATGATAGTCATGTTGTTCTCGTTTATGGTCAGTCCTGCCCTGGCTGATGAACTAGACTATGATAAAAACTTCACGGTCACCCAATACAAGGACCATGTGCATTTCTCCATCATGATTATGGATGGTAAGAACAAGGACACATGGTGCCGTGTGGGTAGTATCCATGCATGGAGCGGCTCTAACCAGACGGGCACACATCTGCACCTGATGGATGTAGAGTGCGATCAGGGAGAAGACGACAGCACAAACAAGGAAATCTTCTCGCGCAACGTGTTGGAGGGCACCAAAGCCATTCTTACCAACTCCATTTACGGCAATACCGTCATTCAGTTTGCCACATGGGACGAATGGGGCGACGGCAACGACAACAACGTGCGAAAGAAACGTCCGAACAAGGTAAGATACACCATCAGAAAATCGTCGTCCGAACTTCGTCCGTGCGTTGAGATAGACTACTACTGGAACGCCGACATGGCCGGAAAGACATGGTATTTCAATTATGAATTCATCCACAACGGCGGTTCGACCAAGAACCGCAACATGGGCAGCGCCTATTGCAGCAGTGATTTAGGTCTGTCGAGTGTTGATTTCGGCAGTGGCATTTTCCACGACCGATTGTCATACGACAAAATAACCTTTACCCTGCCTGGTTTTAAGGATGATATACCTGCAGAGATGCAAGATCATGTGTCTCATTACATCACTTATGATTTACAATTAAAATATACACTGCAAGACGGGAGTTATTTCTACAAAACCGACAGACTTGAGGGAAAAGCTGGTATGAGAAACCCCTATGATGTGGCTATACCAGAAGAGGTAGGCAACTTCAAACGCATAGACATGACGCTTCAAGCCACAGCCGGTTTGAAATGGAGCAACGACAAGAATAAAAAGTTGCAAGATTATTCAAGAAAGTTGAATGACTTCATGCCGGAAGTGCCAGAGCCTTTCGGGTTGACGGCTGAATACAATCAATACGACAAACAGGCAGTGCTCTCATGGAACGCCTTTGCTACAGGCGATTACTTCATCCGCCGGTCTGTGCCTTATATCTACCGCCGGCCAACCGACAAGAACGGTTCTCCGGAATCGGGAGCAACATGGACACAGCGCGGCTCAAACGATGCCATTTACGACAGTCAGACACAAGGTTATACCGATACTTCTTTGGAAGCCAACAAATATTATCAGTACATGGTGCTGAATGTGCCCGTAGAGTGGTTGGACAACAACTCCATCAAGAGCAGCGAACTGACCAACCCTGAGGAAAGACTGATCAACCGTTTAGGTCATTGCGTAAGCGAGCCTATCGCTACCCTGCCTAATGTAAGCATTTACAATCTGGCACAAGACACCACCGTGACAGACAAAGTCCGTCTGACATGGGAGTATTCGCGTGTTCCTGTAAATGCCGACAATGTGAATTTTGAAGTGAAACGCCGTCTGAAAGGCTCATCAGAATGGGCCAATTACGGTAATGCAACTTTACCGTCGGCACCCACTGCCGGTTCTGTGGCATCGTTCACCGACACCGACCTGCCCAGTGTGAGTGAGACATTTGAATACAAGATTGTGTTGAACATCAATGACGGAAAGAACACTTTCGAGAGTGATGTCATCACCGCCGGACTGCTTTCCGGCAGTGTGGTGCTGAGCGTAGATGCCACCAAGGGCACTCATGAAGATGTGGTTCGTGTGTTGTGGAAGGTAAAACAGGTAGGTACGGCCAACAGTAACTTCGAGGTATCCCGTCGCTATGCCGGTTCTACCGATGAGTTTATGAAAATCTACTCAGTGAGCGGCAACACTGACAATTATACCTACGAGGACAATACCGTGCAGCCTGGCTATTACTATGAGTACAAAGTGGAATGCTATTCAGGCGATAAAGACACATATACTGACAACAATTACCAGAACGTGCTCTCTGATGTAGGTTTCTGTCAGGCGCGCGGTGTCATCAGCGGGCGCATCTCTTTCGGCACCGGCACTGCAGTTGAGAATGTGCGTGTGTCGCTTCGCTCATCGGAAGACCCCGAGAGTAACGGTGCACGCGGTTATTCTCAGCATGTGAACGGCGCCTCAACGGGTATCACCTGGGCCGCCGACAGTGTGGAGACATCAAAACTCTTTGGCGATAATCAGGACTATAGCCTTCAGATGTTTGTCCGTCCCGACGAGGGCATGGCCAACGGTGCCGTCTTGTCCGAGATACCTGGCGTTGGACGTTTGTTGCTTGGCAGCAAGACCGCCGAAGGCCACAAAGTCATTCTCGAAAAGTATGGCATGAAAACCACCGAGAAAGGGTCATACTCTTCAATCATCCAGTTTAGGGGCGTGCTCTATTACAAAGACATTAACGAGCCCACCCGTGAAACCATGTTCGGAACTGTCTATAACACAACTACCGCCTACGGTATGTTCAATGAATTGTTGAACGACGGTTATACCATGATTGATGATGTGACATTGGGGCCCGACTCTGAAAATCCCGCCTATGTCAACATAAAGATTTTCCAAAAAGAGACCACACTCGACGTGAATATGGTTATCTCCAACACATCATGGAAAGGCACGCTCTACGACACTCGGCAGGTGCTTCCAGCCACTATTTATTCTTCTTTCACTTTACAGAAGATAGGCGACGAACTGAAACTCATCATCAATGACAGCACAACAGTTTCCTCGCAATTCGTTCAAACGGGCGAAAAGGATTATCATTTTAGCGATAACAACAGTTATCTCTATCCTGAAGCAACCGTCTATGCAGACTGTCTGCATAGCGCCATTGTCAATGGCACTTTGGATTCGTGGCTGGACAAATGGGTGCGCAGAAATCTCTCTCCAAACGGGACAAAGACGACAGACATACGTAAGTTTATGAAAAACTTCTCTGTAGGAGGCGCTGACGACAGCACAGAGGAAACAGCCTTCAAAGGACATGTCACCGAAGTGCGTGTTTGGAACCATGTGCTTACCGAGAGTGAAATGACCTCTTATGCCGACCGTGTGATGAACGGCCGCGAGCCTGGCCTGAAACTCTACTGGCCGATGGACGAAGGCATTGACCGTTTTGTGTTTGACGCGTCATACTCCAACGATGTGCCCAATGGCCGCCACGCCACCGTGGGCAACAACATACTCTCTTCACGTCTCATCCCCTCAGAGGAGCAACTCTCGCGCTATGGTATGACCAATGCCAATGGTGAATACATCATTCGAGGTATCCCATTTGTGGGCTCCGGTTCCACATACACCGTCACCCCGACAAAGAACATCCACACCTTCAACCCGATGACCCGCAACGGATTCATCGGCAACGGCAGTCTGGCTCTCAACAATTTCGACTTCACCGACCAGTCGTCATTCCCCGTGCGCGGCACCGTCACCTATCTTAACACCAACATCCCCGCCGACAGCATACAGTTCAAAATTGACGGATCACTGGTGCAGGACAAGAATGGTGCAAGCATGAGCGACTCTAACGGTGAGTTTGAGATTTCCGTCCCCATCGGCGAGCATCTCATCGAAGCGTATAAAAACGGGCACCGTCTGACATCATTCCCCTTGAACGGATCCACTTACGATTTCCATCAGGGCGAGACCATCAATTTCATTGATTCCACACTGGTGAACGTGACAGGCCGCATCAATGGCGGTTTCTCCGACCAAAACGAGCCTGTAGGCTTCGGTCGCAGCGAAAACCGCCTGGGTAAGGCCACCATCAAACTGAGTTTGGGCAAGGAATCGATGTGCTCGTTCAACTACATCCTCAACGAACACGGAGAGGGCTCGTTCGGCACGACCGATCTGCCCGTAGAGAGTGCGACACCGGAAATCAAGAGCACATCACGTCGTGGCGGCGGCTCACACGACGACACTTACTACATCTACATCACGACCGACGAGAAGACCGGCGAGTATTCAGCCTTGCTACCTCCCCTGAAATACAAGGTGGAGAGCATCACATTCGACGGAGGCAGTGATTATGACGACCTGCCCATCTTTGCACAGAATCTGCCCATCATTGACGCCACCAACACCATCAAAGAGTCGATGATGAAAGATACACTCACCGTTGATGGTATTAAGACTGAATATTATTATTCAGCCAAGATGAATCGTCAATACCGTGCCACCCCCACCATTTTAGTAAGTCAAAGAGGCATGAAAAACGGGGCTTTCGGCGAGGAGAAAGTTCCAGTGTTGAATCTTGACAATTCTATTGATTCTGTTGCAGTGATCAGATACACAGACACGGGTTATCAATATATCTATGACTATCCGCTGTTCCGCCAAGAACAGAATTATGAGTTTGACATAGATGTCTTCGAGCATTACGTCAACCAAGACAGCGGCAAAGAATACAAAGAGATACCTTTGGATGCCAACATCAACATCTACAACGAAGGCTGTATGTCGACCACCGTTTATGCCGAGACTGTAACCATTGACGGACAGGAAGTGGAAGCAGGCACCGCTTACGAAGTGCAACATATCAAGGCTAAGGCTGACAAGAAAGGCCATATCTCGTATCTGTGGAAAGGCGGCTGGCCTAATTTGGCCGACGGTCACCTGAGAAATATCACCATCAGCACAGAAATTGGCGGCCGCACCACCATGTGGAAGGCTCCCGGCTCATCATCGGATGCGCTCGACGCCATTCTTCTTGGCAGCATGATTACCGGTAAGAACTTCGTGACCAGCGGTCCTGACCATGTGGACATGATCTTGCGTCGTCCGCCGGGTTCCACTTCGGTTGCATCTTTGCAAACTGAGACACTCACGACCAACACGACAGGAGAATGTACCAACGAGAATTCGACCTTTGGCGGCGGAGCCTACATCAGTGCGACTCCCACCTTCGAAATCTCACAAGGAACGGTTTTGGGCATCGCCATCTTGGCTAAATCGAAGTTTAAGATTATCATCGACGAGAATCTTCAAGACTTTGACACTTACGGTTCGTCTGTCACAGTATCGGATGCTGACACGTATTCGGTAACAGAACAGATGAAGACCCCCTCAAACGCCAAATTTGTGCAATATCAGGGCGACACCTATATCGGACGCGCCTCGAACCTGCTGTTCGGTAAAGGACGTGAACTTAATCTGTTCAAGAATTCCGACGGCACATACAGCATAGACACCAAAGAATCGATATGCGTCGGACAGTCGTTCACCACCACTTTTGTCTATCCTCAAGCCCATATTGAGGAAACCTTGATTCCCAACTGGGAAGCCATTTTGGACGAGAAATTAGTCTATATGGAAGGCGACCTTTATGCTAAGAAAGAAGAGCTGAAAGTGCCTGGTAAGGTGATGTATTATACCAACTACAAGAGAGGTGACCGTGAGTATGCGCATACCAACGGTGACACCGATTTCTGGACACCTGAGCAGATCAAGGCAGCCCACGGATTCCCCAGTTACATTATAGTCAACGGTACCGAACAAGAAGGTGTGAATGATGAGGTTAACTGGTATATCGAGCAGATACGCTTATGGAAAGAACGTATCAAGGATAATGAGAAGGATAAGTTGGACGCATTCAGTAACGAGAAGTATTTCTTGGACAACTATTCGATAGCCGGTGGCACGAGTGTCTCACAGACGAACAAGCACACTCACACCAAAAACACGTCGCACAAGCATACCTACAACTACAATCTGAACAGTGAGACACATTTAGGAGCAATGCTCAACGACGCAGGTTCGTACGCTATCATCAAATACACGTCGAACGAGGGATGGACAAAAGACACCACAACCGTGAATTCCAACACACAAACCGTGTCATGGACTTTAAGCGACGCTGAGCCCACCACTTCTCTTTCTGTCGATGTGTATAAGTCGCCCTCAGGCTGGGGACCCATTTTCCGCACACGCGGCGGTCAGACCAGTAACCCTTACGAGGGAGCCACCTACACGAAGTATTATAACGAGGGTACAAAACTCGACGAAGCCACCATGCGCGTGGAATATCCTGTGTTGCGGGTCAATGGTGCCAATCGCATCACGGATGTGCCTGTGGGCGGTGAGGCAAAATTCAACTTGGTTCTTTCCAACCTGAGCGAGACCAACACCCCGAGCAAATACGTGCTTGAAGCCATCGACGGGTCCAATCCTCAAGGTGCTATATTAACTATCGACGGAACTCCACTTAGTATGGGTTATACTGGCCGCACCGTCCGGTTGGCGGGCAACGAGTCAGTGCATAAGACTCTCTTTGTAAAGCAGAGCGACCGCAGTATAACCAAATACGAGGACATCAGGTTGGTTTTGCGCTCAGAAAAAGATGTGAGAACACACAGCGACACCATCCGTTTGTCTGTGGAGTTCGTACCCGCATCTGCCATTGTGGAATTGAAAGTCAGCCGCACTGTGCTCAACTTGCCTGACTTCAATAACAAAGGTGGTTTCGAAACCACCATATACAACCTTGACCGTCAGGATGAGGGGTTAAAAGGTATCCGTCTGCAATACCGCCGCAAGGGGACAGACTCATGGGGTGTAATAAAACAGTGGAGCCTAGACCCGAAAAAGGTCGGCAACGGTTACGAGCCAATGCCAGAAGGCAGTTCATTTACCGTGCCCGTTTCATTCCCCTCTGACGGTGAATACGAAATGCGTGCACAAACCTTCGGCACCTACGGCGACGAGGAGGACGAGGAGGACGAAGAAGTTGAGGAAGTGACCTATGAGACTGACATCATCACTGTGGTGCAAGACCTTAGGGGTCCGAAGATTCTCGGCATGCCCAGTCCAGAAAATGGCATTCTCACCTATTTGAACCGCAACAACATGCACGTAAGATACAACGAAGTGCTCAACGGCAATACACTGAGCCACACCGACAACTTCGTTATCGAGGGCGAACTCAACAACTCTTCTGTGGATGAGGCCTATGCCGACGTGGCATACCAACTCAACAGCAGCCCCTGCTACACCGAAGCAACATACACACTTGAAAACAAGGACGTGGCCGTCGGTATGTGGTTCTACCGTCAGGGCGACGGAATCATCATGACCATCGGCAAGGACAGACTGTTCTTCTCTCTCTCCACCATCAATGGAGGTAAAGTGCTTCTGGGACTGGGTGAAGGAAACGAATCGGTACAGAGCGACGTGATGCTTCCCGAGAACAAATGGAACTACATAGCCATCAGTTACAAACACAGTACGGAAGAAGATTCTAACAATTACCTTACCGTAATGTATGTCAACTCAGAAACCGACCCTGTGTATATAGTGAAAGACATGGTTGTGAACGAAATGTTTGGAAACGGGCAGATTGGTATCGGCGGTTTCAATATGAAGGGAATGATGCATGATCTGACCCTTTGGAATACTTATAAGTCTGTCACTGAACTCTATGAGACCCGTGATGAGACGAAAGCCAACTACACTCCAGGCCTCATCGGTTACTGGCGCATGGACGAAGGTCACGGCACCACACTTGCCGACAAGGTCCGCTCACGCGACATTACCTTGCCCACTGAGAGCTGGTACATCAACAACCGAAATCTGGCTGCCCACTTAGACGGCACCAACCCCTTCAAGGTTGACATTTCGACCTTTGTGCCTCGTGCAACCGACAATTTCGCAGTGGAATTATGGTTCCGTGCCGAACAGACAGCCAGCAACGCCAACGCTAAGTTGCTTTCTGCACTCAACAGTTTGGAGGTTGGCTTCAAAGACAGCAAACTCGTGCTCAGCAAGAGTACACGTACAGTTGACGCTAACAACGTGGAGCAAGTAACTGTCGCTGAGGAGATTACGCTAAGCAATGCCAACTATATCGATAATCAGTGGCACCACTTCGCGCTTAATGTGCGTCGCGGTACAAGCGCCGTTGCCTACATCGACGGACAGCCCGTCAAAACAATGCCAGAAACCAGCATTCCAGCAGTTAACAGCCACTATTTGGTGATCGGTGGCGAATTGACCCTTCTCGACGAGCAAGGCACCAATGCCGGCGGCACGACTAATCTCTTCACGGGCGACATCGACGAGGTGCGCATCTGGAATGCAGCCATAACCAGCAAACTTCTCGACAAGCGCCGCTATGAGCGATTAGACAGCACTTACTCAGGACTTATCGGTTATTTCCCCATGGAGAGCATACATCGCACCACAGCAGGTACTGTTGAAGCGACATTCACTACAAAGAATTTCGGCAACAACAAGGTACATAGACTAACCGCCGAAGGTCAGGTGACAGAGAGTGTCAATGCTCCCGCGCTGAAACCCGGTTCTCAACATATGCGTCTCAACCAGAACGAGTTTGATTTCACAGCCGCCAACGACGACATTTACTTTAGTTTCAAGCCCTTTATGCTTCCGAAGATGGACGGCAACGACTTCTCTGTCACTATCGAAAACATCAAGGATGAGCACGGCAATCCGTCGGAACCTGTGGAATGGATGTTCCATGCCGACTTTGCATCACTCAATTGGGACGTTGAAGCCATTGACTTAGAGAAAGAATGGGATTCGTCACTTACCTTCGACATGAAGGTCAACAACTATGCGGATGTGGGCGACACTCAGATTTACGAGATTATCGGTCTGCCTTCATGGATCACAGTAGATGAGACTATCGGTATCATGAACAAGAATGTGGAGACAATTTCCTTCACCATACTGCCGTCAGTTCCTGTCGGGCGTTACGAGGAATATATCTACATCAGCGACAACCACGGCATCAAGCGCATGTTCCAACTCAACCTCAAGGTGAAGGGCAACGAGCCAGACTGGTCAGTCAACCCAAGCCTCTATGAGAGTAACATGTCACTTTGCGGCCAGATCTATATCGACGACAAGATTCACACCAACCCAGACAGCAAGATCGCAGCCTTCGACGCTTACGGTAACTGCTGCGGAGTAGCGGGACCGAAGTACATGCCATCGCGTGACTCTTACTACATCAATATGGTCATCTATGGAGGTTCGTCGTCTGAATTGAGCACTAGCGAGCGCAACCTTACCTTCAAAATGTACGACGCATCTACCGGCAAGACCTATTCTGTTGTAGAATTCTCCTTGCCAAATAAGGGTAAGCCATCTGTCCTGACCTACGCCCCCGATGCGCTCTACGGCACTTATGATGAGCCAGTCGCATTCTATGCCACCGATCAACTCCAGCAAGTGGTGCAATTAGAGAAGGGCTGGACTTGGATGTCAATCTTCGTGCAACCCCAATCGACTGACATTGCGGATGTGTTGCCGAAGAACGCCAATGACCTGAAGAAGCTGCAAAACATCAAGGGTCACAAAGCCTTCGCCACTGTCAACAAGTCAGGTTCTGGCATCATGGGCGAATTGACAGAGATTGTTCCTGGCAACATGTACAAGATACAGACCTCTGGCAAGATTAATCTTGAACTGATCGGTTCAGTTATCAATGTAAGGGAACAATCCCAAACCATCTATCCGGGTCACAACTGGATTGGCACACTGTCGAATGTGGTGATGTCGCCCGAGCAGGCATTCGCCGATTTAGCCCCTGTCAATGGTGATATGGTAAAAACACGCGGTGCGTTCTCTTCATACCGTGACGGCATCTGGGAAGGTGAGTTGCGCAACATTGTTCCCGGTGAGGGTTACATTTACACGTCGAAAGACACCAAGGAGAAAACCTTCCATTATCCAACCGTCTCCGGCGGTTTAGCAGCCAGCAACGCAGCCTCGTTCACCTGGAGGGCTCCGCTCCGACGTACCATGTCGTATGAGCCGGTAGATGAACATCTCTACCCAGACAACATGAACATGATTGCCGTGGTGAAAAAAGACGGCTCACTGGTGGAGGATGCTGAAGTGGCAGCATTTGTCAACGGAGAATGCCGCGGCGCGGTGGATTACAATAACGGTTACTACTTCCTCACCGTGCTCGGCTCATCTTCAGAGGACCTGAATGAAACGGTAGAGATCATCGTCCGAATCGGCGGCGAAGAATACGCTGTTGCCAGCCAACCGTTTGTCAGCGACGCATTCTATGGCACCCTCGACGAGCCATACGTGCTTGACGTTGACGCTACCGCCATCCGCACCGTCACCTTCGACGACATCGATGATGATGAGGACTGGTTCACGCTGCAAGGTGTGAAACTCAACCACCGTCCCGCACAGCAAGGTGTATACCTGCACCGTGGCGAGAAAGTGGTGATCAAGAGAAGGTAATCTTTGAGAAGTTAAAGAAGTTAAGGAAGTCAAAGAAGTTAAAGACATTACTTTTCCGACGACAAGAACTTCACCCTATCTATTACTCCTCCATTAGCAATTTGCTTTTGGAGGAGTAACTGTTTTTGATGGTCAATGGTCAAATCTCTATGAACAATGGTCAAGATGCAATGATTTATGTCCCGTTTTGTCCACTATCGGGCCGTTTGTCTATACCTTTATATAAAGAAAATCAAAAAAATGCTTTGTAACTTCAAAAACAACAGTTATCTTTGCACTTGTGATATTATGTCTTGACAGATTGCACATCTAAGGATTGATTGACAGATACCTGATGTGACAGTTTTCTAACCTAAGAAACGTGGTAAACTAAACGAAATAAACTAAACATCCGACAATATGAAGACCCTAAGACAATTATCTCAGGCTTTTCCGTCGTCCAGACCATGGTCATGGATGATGGTCGTTTTGTTCGCGTTCATGGCGAGCCCTGCCCTGGCCGATGAACTGGACAATGACAAAAACTTCACGGTCACCCAATATAAGGATCACCTCCATTTCAAGATTATGATTATGGACGGTAAGAACAAGGACACCTGGTGCCGTGTGGGTAGTATCCACGCATGGAGCGGAGCCAATCAGACGGGTACGCACCTGCATCTGATGGACGTGGAGTGCGACCAGGGAGAAGACGACAGCACCGACAAGGAAATCTTCTCGCGCAACGTATTGGAGGGCACCAAAGCCTTCCTGACCAATCCGGCTTCGGGCGAGAACCCCGTCATCCAGTTTGCCAGTTGGAGTGAATGGGGCGACGGCAACAATGACGATGTGCGCAAAGCCCGCCCAAACAAGGTGAGGTACACCATCAAGAAAGAATCATCGGATTTGCGCCCGTATGTGGAGATTGACTACTACTGGAACGGCGACATGGCCGGTCAGACGTGGTATTTCAATTATGAGTTCATCCACAACGCCGGCTCGACAAAGAACCGCAACATGGGCAGCGCCTATTGCAGTAAAAATCTGGGGCTCGGTAATATTAATCCCCGTGAATTTTCTATTAGCCGTGAAGGCAGCAACAAGATTTCTTTTACCGCACCTTCGCTACCCAATGATGTGCCCAGTTATCTGCAAGACTACATCAAGCATTACGGTGAATGCCAACTGAACCTCAACTACACCCTCTATGACGGATCTGAAAAGAAACAGACCGAACTACTCGCCTGCGAGACAGGGCAAAAAAAGACCTACGAACTGACCATTCCAGAAGACGTGGGCAACTTCAAGAAAGCGGAAATGACCTTGTATGTCCGTGGCGGGTTGCAATGGAGTAACAAGAAAAAAGAACTGGACAAGCATCACATTTACTTGAACAATATCTTCACCTCGGTGCCTGTTCCGTTCGGTTTGTCGGCTGAATACAATCAGTTTGAGGACAAGGCCTCACTCAACTGGAACGCCTTCCCCACTGGCGACAACAATTACATCAAGGAGTCGATACCCTATGTATTTCGGGTAGAGACCGATGACGACGGTACCCCACTGTCCGGAAACACTTGGATGCAACGGGGAAAATTGTCGGTTGTGGGTGATGAACAGGCCGAGGGCTATACAGACAATATGCTGGCAGCCAACACCTACTACAAATACATGGTGCTGAATGTGCCGAAGGCATGGATGGAAAACGGCACCATCAAAAACAGCGACCTGAATAGTCCCACCGACGACCTTATCCACCAGTTGGGCTCGTGTGTGAGTGCCCCGATGCCCACCACGCCCAAGATGACCATCTTCAACCTGGCGCAGGACACCACCGTTTTGGACAAAGTACGTCTGACATGGGAATATTCGCGCGTGCCGGTGAAGAGCAGCAATGTGAAGTTTGAGGTGTGGAAACGCAAAAAAGGCACGACGGAATGGAGCAATTACGGCAACGTGACCTCCCCAGCCAACCCGCCAGCCGGCTATGAGGCATCATTTACCGACACCAAACTGCCCAGCGTGAGCGAGACCTACGAATACAAGGTGGTGCTCGCCATCAATGACGGTAAGAACAACTTCGAGAGTGATGTCATTGCTGCCGGTCTGCTCTCGGGCAGTGCCGTGCTGAGCGTGGATGCCACCAAAGGCACTCATGAGGACGTGGTTCGTGTATCGTGGAAAGTGAAACAGGTGGGTACTGAGAACAGCAACTTCGAGGTGTTGCGCCGCTATGCGGGCACCAATGACGAGTTCCTGAAGATTTATTCAGTGAGCGGCACGAGCGACAGTTATACGTATGAGGACAACACTGTGCAGTCGGGCTATTTCTATGAATACCGCGTGGATGTGTATGCAGGCGTCAAAGAGAACTACACCGACAATAACTACCAGAACTTCCTCTCCGACGTAGGTTTCTGCCAGTCGCGTGGTGTCATCTCTGGACGAGTCACCTTCGGCACGGGCACTGCCGTGGAGGATGTGCGTCTGTCATTGCGCTCTAACGCTGATAACGACGGCAATGTGGTACGCGGCTTCTCACAACGTTTTGACGGAGTATCGACCGGTATCAAGTGGAACGCTGACAGCGCAGACGTCGCCAAATTGATCGCCACGGACAAAGATTACACGGTACAATTCTTCGTGCGTCCTGACGACAATCTTACTGAAGGCACAGTCATCGGTGACATCCCCACCGCAGGACGCCTGCGCTTGGGCAGTAAGGAGGATGACAACTATAAACTCCTTTTGGAAAAGTTCAGCGACAAGACTATTGAACGGGGACTATTCACGAAAATTTTGCACCTCAGGACCTTACTCTGTTGTGATAATATTGATCACACTGTCAACGATCCTACTTTAGGCGACATTTATCGTTATAATACGGCCTTGAGTATGATGTCGGAATGGTGGGCTCTGCCAGGACACCAAAGAACTACCGCTTTAGTGTTACCCGCCTATGCCAGTCCTACAGGACAAGCCATTTATATGATGATTGACTATTGGGAAGAAATACTTGACATCAACGGCTCTATCGATAAAGAGACTTGGCAAGGTACATGGTATGACACCGGGCTGACCCTTCCCGCCAACACTTTCTCTTTGGTCACACTGTTGAAGAAGGGTAATACGATGTCTATTTCCATAGATGATGAGGAGTCGACCACATTCGAAGAGGTATCTGTGAAAGACTATGTCATCGACAAGACCGATATGCCTGCCGGTAACAAATTATATGAGAACAGGATATTATATAATGACGATGATAATCTTTCAGAATATGGTCTGCAAGAAGCGCTCAAAAGAGCGACTTCCAATGGTTCTATGAGTACGTTTGTCAGGAAGTGGGTCACTCCGTTCAGCATTGGCGGTGCCGAGGGTATCGAGAACGATGAGGCCTTCTTGGGTAACATCACTGAGGTGCGCGTGTGGGACCACGACCTGCTTGAAAAGGAGATGTCATTGTATTCTGACCGTGTGTTGACCGGTATGGAGAAAGGACTGGGCCTTTACTGGCCGATGGACGAGGGTATCAGTCGTTTTGTTTTCGACTCTTCTTTTGCCAACGATGTTCCCAACGGCCGTCATGCCAAAGTGGGCAACAATATCAGTTCATCAACCATCGTGCCGACCGACACGCAATTGTCGCGTTATGGTATGACCAATGAGAACGGAGAATACACCGTGCGCGGTCTGCCCTACATTGGCACCGGTACGACCTACAGCGTGACTCCCACCAAAGGTATCCATGAATTTTCTCCGCTGTCACGCAACGGTTTCATCGGCAAGGGAAGCCTTGCTCTCAACGGCTATGACTTTACCGACACCTCCTCATTCCCCGTCAAGGGCAGAGTCACCTATCTCGACACCAATATCCCCGCCGACTCCATCCAGTTTAAGATTGACGGTCAGTTGGTTCAGGGCACAAAGAACAATATGATAATGACCGACAGCAACGGCGACTACGAGATCTCTGTTCCCATCGGTAAGCACCTCATCGAGTGCTATAAGGACGGTCACCACCTCACCTCATTCCCGCTCGATGGCACCACCTATGACTTCAAGCAGGAGATGACCGTCAATTTCTTTGACTCAACCTTAGTGAATGTGACAGGCCGCATCAACGGTGGTTTCAGCGACCAAGACGAGCCTTTGGGTTTCGCACGCTCTAAGAACCGTTTAGGCAAGGCGACCATCAAGTTGAGTCTGGGTCAGGAATCGCGCTGCTCGTTCAACTATATCACCGACGAGCATGGCAACGGCGAGTTTGGCAAGACGCCCATCCCCATCCAAAGCGCCACTGACAAGATACAGAGCACGGGTTACCGTGCCGCCGCCACCGAGCGCGATGACGAAACCCATTACATCTTTATTACCACCGACCCTAATACAGGCGAGTTCTCAGCCCTGTTGCCACCGCTTAACTACAAGGTGGAGAGCATCACCTTCGATGGCGGCAATGACTATGACAACAAGGACGTGTTTGTCCAAAACCTGCCATACATCGATGCTACCAACACCGTGGAGAAGACTTGGCGCAGCGACTCGCTGACCACCGATGGTGTGGTGAACAAATATACCTACGCTGCGAAGTTCAAACGTCAGTACCGCGCTTCACCTACCATTACCTTTGAGCAAGTCGGTATGAAGAACGGTGCTTTCGGCGAAGTGAAGGTGCCCGTGGTGTCCTACACCGAATCGGTTGACTCTGTGACGGTGCTCACCTATAGTGGCGACAGTTTCAATTACTTGTATGACTACCCCATATTCTGCCAGGAGCAGCCCTACGAGTATGATATTGCCGTGGCCGAGACCTACAAGAACCTCGACACTGGCGAAGAGTTTGTGGAAGTGCCCTCCGACGCTATCATCTCTGTAGAGAACAATGCCTGCGCATCCATTTCGTTCTTCTGTGAGGAAGGTTATGTCAACGGCGAGAAAGTGACTCCGGGCATGGCATACGAAGTACCCAATGTGAGACTCCGTCCGAAGAAAGACGGACATGCCACCTACCAGTTCTTAGGCGGTATTCCTAACTTGGGAGGCAACCATCTGCGCACCCTGAATTTGGATGTCACCATTGACGGGCGCACCACCATGTGGAAAGACCCGAAGACTTCGAAACCCGAACTCAACCTGATACTGTTGGGCAGTTTGTCATCGGGCAACCAGAACTTCGTGACTAACGGTCCTCAGCAGGTAGATATGATTTTGCGTCGTCCGCCTGGTTCCACTTCCGAGGCTGTTCTGACAACCGACACACTGAAATCCGACATGAAATTGGAGGCTCACGTGCGCGATGGCAGTTCGGCAGGCGGCGGATTCTACGTGTCGGTGGCACCCGAGATTACCCAAAGTATAGATGTTGCCCTCGGCAAGGTTTATGTCGAGCACAAGTTCCAGCCTCAAGCCAACACACAGGAAGTATGGGATAGCGACTCATCGACCATCGACGAGACCGACTCTGGCTCGAAATACAGCGTATCAACCGAGATACACGGAACTACCGAAGGCATCCAGTATCATGGCGACACGTATATCGGCCGTTCAACAAACATGCTGTTCGGCAAGGGCAACACCTTAGGTTTCTTCAAGCAAGACGACGGCACCTACAAGATTGACATTCATGAGTCAATCGTGGTGAGCGAGAGTTTCGGCACCTATTTTGCCTTCCCGCAAGAGTATATCGAAGAGACGCTGATACCCAACTGGAAGGCCATCATCAAGGCCCGTCTGAGCGAGGGATACATCAACGCCGACCACTGGGTGAAGGCCAACGCTCCCATCATACCCGGCAAGGTGATGTATTATACCTGTTACAAGGAGGGCGATCCCGAATTCGGACGTAGCAACGGTGACAAGAAATGGGGCGACCTGATCAATGCCCGTGGCGGCCATCCTAGTTACTTCATGCGTGCTGAGGAAGGTATGGTCGTTGACGACGAGGTGGATAACGCTATCCGCCAAATCAAAGCCTGGGAGCAAGTCATCGCCATGAACGAGAAAGACAAACTTGAAGCCATCAAAGGCAGCGGCTACTTCATCCAGAACTATTCCATTGCCGGTGGCACGAGCATCAACCAAACGACGACAAACGAGAAGGTGCATGTGAAGCGCGACGGTACGGAGCACGAATGGAACTTCGACTCGGAGACCCATGGCGGATTCTTGTACAGCGGAGCCGGTGGCTACCTCATCCTCCATGTCACGAAGCATACCAACGACCGCGATGTGAAAGAGACAGAGAATACCAACTCTACGTCTGTACAGTGGACCTTGAGCGACGGTGACCCGCGCACCGCCCTGTCGGTTGACGTGTATAAGTCGCCCGGGGGCTACGGTCCCATCTTCCGCACCCGTGGCGGCCAGTCCGTCAACCCGTGGGAGGGAGCCACATACACCCAATATTACGAGAAGGGTACGAAACTCGACGAAGCCACCATGCGTGTGGAATGGCCTCAATTGCGTGTGAATGGCGCCACAACGCTGACAGACGTGCCCACTGGCGGTCAAGGAGCCTTCGATTTGGAGATGACCAACCTGAGCGAGACCAACAGCGACTGCACCTATATTCTGGAAGCCATCGAGTCATCAAACGCACAAGGAGCCATACTGATGATTGACGGTATGCCACTGAGCCTCGGCAAGAACGGCCGAGCCATCAACCTGAAGGGTGACAAGACACCAGTCCACAAGATGCTGTACGTGAGCCAGAGCGACCGCAGCGTGTACAAATTTGAGGATCTGCAGTTAGTGCTCCGTTCAGAGAAAGATGACGACATGACGAGCGATACAATACACCTGAAAGTAGAGTTTGTTCCCGCGTCGGCACTTATCGACATGTCCGTTGCACACACTGTCCTCAACTACGATGACCTGAAGCAGTATGGCGGTTTCCAGGTACGGTTCACCAATCTGGACCGTCAGGACCAAGAGTTAGCTGGTGTCCGCATCCAGAGCCGCCGTAAAGGAACAGACAGTTGGAGTGAGATGCACAAATGGGTCGTTGACCCGGCGAAGTTGGGGCAAGGCGACGAGTTGCTTCCTGCCACTGACGATAACTTCACTTATGCCGTCTCCTTCCCCAACGATGGTATCTATGAATTGCGCGGTCAGACCTACGGCATGTTCGGAAATCAAGAAGTGACCTACGAGACACCGATTATCGAATTGATACAAGACACCCGCGGTCCGAAGATATTAGGAATGGCAAGCCACGACGGAAACACGCTGACCTATGCCGACCGTAACGACATGCACGTGCGCTTCAACGAGGTGCTCAATGCCAATGCGATAAGTGAAAGTGACAACTTCCGCATCGAAGGCGGTCTGAACAATGTGGCGGCGAAATCGCAATATCACGATGTGGCATTGCAACTCGACAATCAAGAGTTGCAAACGGAAGCCTCCTTCAACCTGGAGAATACCGACCTGGCATTTGACTTCTGGGTATATCCTCAAAGCAACGGAAGTATGCTCTCATTGGGTATAGGCAACAACAGGTTGGAAATCTTTACTGACGAAGAAGGCAAACTTGGAACCCTCATCGGTTCAGAAGTAGTCATGAGCAACACCATTCTGCCTCTCAACAGTTGGAACTATGTCGCCGCCAGTTATAAGACACCGAAGGAAGGCGATCCGGAGAACAGATTCACCATGATGTATGTCGGTGCTGACGATAAGAGTCCCAACATTGCCATCGACAATGTGGCGGTGGATTCACTCTTTGGAGAATCCAAACTGTACATCGGCGACGAGAATTTCAAAGGCAGGATGTATGACCTGTCATTATGGAACGCCGAAAAGTCTGTATTGGAACTCTATGAGACACGTTTAGAGCAGAAAGCGGCCTTCACGCCTGGTCTGGCCGGTTATTGGAGGATGGACGAGGGTCATGGCACCCTGGTGAGCGACGATGTGCTCTCGCGCCACATCATCCTGCCCGCAGAGAGTTGGTACATCAACAACCGCAACCTGGCTGCCCACTTAGACGGCACAGATGCCCTGAAAGTGGACATCAGTACGGCCAACACGCGCACGACAGACAACTTCGCCGTGGAGATGTGGTTCCGTGGCGATAAAGACGAGGTTAACAACAACTCCCAACTGCTTTCAGTGCTTAATGGCATGAGCATCGGCTTCAAAGAAGGAAAACTCGTACTGGAGAAGAGCACACGCACCGTGAGCAATGACAACACCGAGACTAAGACCGTGAGCGAGAGCATCCTGTTGAGTGAGAAGAATTATCTCGACAACAACTGGCACCATCTGGCACTGAACGTGCGCCGAGGCACCAGTGCCGTGGTCTATGTAGACGGCGAAGCGGTGAAGACCATCGCCGAGAGTTCCATCCCTGCCATTACCGGTCGCTATATGTACGTGGGCGGAGAACAGACATTAGTAGCCCCCGACGGCACAAGCACTGGCGGCTGCACCAACCTCTTCCACGGCGATGTGGATGAGATACGCATCTGGAATGCTGCTATCGGAAGCGATATTCTCGCTGACCGTCGCTTCGAGCGTTTGGACGACTCCTATGCGGGTCTGATTGGTTACTTCCCGATGGAGGAAATCAACCGTGAACAGACAGGCAACATCGAGTCGCATCCTTCTACCGAGAACTTCGGTGTGAAAGATTCGCAGATGAAACTTGAAGGCACGCTTTTGCAAAGTGTGAATGCCCCTGCCCTACTTCCCGGTTCGAGCCGCATCCGACTGGCTGATACCGATTTCAACTTCACCGTTTCGAACGATGAGATTTACTTCTCATTCCTGGAGACGATGTATCCGCTGATGGACGGCAATGAATTTGACGTGACCGTGAAGAACATCAAGGACGAGCACGGCAACTACTCCGAGCCCGTGATGTGGAAATTCCGTTGTGACTTTGCCGCCATCGACTGGACCGAAGATGTCATCAACATTGAGAAGAGATGGGATGAGACCAAGGAGTTTGAGGTATATCTCAAAAACCAGGCCGGCAGTACCATCCAAAGTTATGAAATCAGCGGTCTGCCCTCATGGTTGACAGTAGACAAACCTATTGGCACATTGAACAGCGCGACGACCAAGAAGACGTTCACTATTTTGTCTTCAGTTCCTGTAGGCAAATACACAGTGAATGTTTATGTGACCGACCGATTGGGCATCAAACGTATGCTTGAGGTGAACATCATCGTGAAGGGCGACGAACCCGACTGGGCTGTCAACCCCGACCTCTATGAGAGCAACATGATGGTGATAGGCCAAATCTATATCGGTGACAAGATCTGTGAATACGCCCAAAGCAAAATAGCCGCCTTCGACGAGGACGGCAACTGCCGTGGCGTGGCATCGCCCCACTATGTGGAGACCCGCGACGCTTATTATGTGGATATGGTCGTCTATGGCGGTTCATCCACAGAGTTGACCAGCAGCAGCCGTCTCCTCTCCTTCGAGATTTATGACGCCTCGACTGGTCGCACCTGTCCGCTTGCAAAGATTACCTCACCTGAAGGCTATCTGATGTTAGGTATGGATTATGCGCCTGACGCTGTCTATGGCTCATACGACCAACCTTATAAGTTTGAAGTCTCTCCCATTTTGGAACAGACCACACAACTGGCCAAGGGCTGGTCATGGAAATCGATTTACATCGAGCCATTATCAGAAAATATTGACTTTATCCTTCCGTCAAATAAGAACGACCTGAAGAAGTTCCAGAACATCAAGGGTCACAAGGCATTCGCCACCGTGAACAAGGACGGCTCCGGAATCGTGGGTGAACTGACTACGATATCACCGGGCAACATGTACAAGTTGCAGGTGTCGGCACCCGTCAAACTCCAAGTGTATGGTTCAGAAATTGATGTGACGCAGACACCGCAGACCATGTACTCGGGCTTCAACTGGATAGGCACGCTCTCGGGCAGCATCATGTCGCCCGCAGACGCATTCGCCGACTTGAAACCCGAAAACGGCGACATCGTGAAGAACCGCACGTCGATGTCCACCTACAGAGATGGCATCTGGGAAGGCACGCTGAAGAGCATCGTTCCCGGCGAGGGATATATCTACATGTCGAAAGCCACCGAGGCGAAGACCTTCCACTATCCACAACTCTCCAACCAGTTGCCATCCGCTAACGCCGCAACGTACAGCATGGATCTGGAGGGCGAGGGCAATGCCCTGACCACCTTCCACTACACCCCGGTCGACGAGCACCTCTTCCCCGATAACATGAACTTCATCGCTGTGGTTGAGAGGAATGGTGTACGTCTGGAAGACGCTGAAGTGGGCGGATTCGTCAACGGCGAGTGCCGCGGAGCAGTCATGTGCAACAACGGTTACTACTTCCTCAGCGTGCTGGGTTCATCTGCCGATGACATCAATTCGGAAGTGGAAATGCGTGTCTATGCCGACGGCGAGGAATTCATCTTCGAAAAGACGCAGCCGTTCATCAGCGACGCCATCCTCGGCACACTGGACGAGCCCTATGTGCTCGACGTGGCAGCGACCGCCATCCGCACCGTCACCTTTGACGACATCAACGATGACAACGACTGGTACACGCTGCAAGGTGTGAAGCTCAATCACCGGCCCACACAGCAAGGTGTGTACTTGCACCGTGGCGAAAAAGTGGTCATCAAACGCGACAGAAAGTAATTTTCTGGTAGCAAAAGACTTTAAGGACCTTAAAGACTTTACTCCTCCAATTGCGATATGCTTTTGGAGGAGTAATTGTTGTTGAATGCGGTGACTGCCACTAAAAAAACATAAAAATTTGGCAAATAGTGGGATTATCCTTATTTTTGCAAGAAATTTGAACCGATAGATAATGAGCATGAGACTGAGAGCATATATCATCACCCTGTTGCTGCTGGTGTTCGTCGTTCCTTCACACGCTGTGCTGAAGGAAGCCG
>CAMJAO010000001.1 GCA_946403615.1 uncultured Prevotellaceae bacterium | reverse complement strand
CACCGTAGTCGGCGATGACAACCACCTTACCCTTCACGTGGTCACCCACCTTGAGCTCGCTGTCAAGAGCATCCCATGGGTGCGGAGTGAGTTGTTTCAAACCAAGAGCAATACGTTTCTTCTCGTTGTCAAAGTCGAGGATAACGACATTGATCTTCTGGTCGAGGCTGACCACCTCATGCGGATCGCTTACGCGGCCCCAAGAAAGGTCTGTGATATGGACGAGTCCGTCAACACCACCAAGGTCAACGAATACACCGTAAGTGGTGATGTTCTTGACGGTACCTTCAAGGATCTGTCCTTTTTCGAGCTTGCTGATAATCTCTTTCTTTTGTGCTTCGAGTTCAGCTTCAATCAAAGCCTTGTGAGAAACGACCACGTTGCGGAACTCCTGGTTGATTTTCACCACTTTGAACTCCATGGTCTTACCCACGAACACATCATAATCACGGATAGGATGCACATCGATTTGACTGCCGGGAAGGAATGCCTCGATGCCAAAGACATCAACAATCATACCACCCTTAGTGCGGCACTTGATGTAACCCTGAATCACTTCCTCATTGTCGAGGGCGTTGTTCACACGCTCCCAGCTCTTGCTCAGGCGTGCCTTTTTGTGTGAGAGAATGAGTTGACCTTTCTTGTCTTCTTGATTCTCCACGTAAACCTCTACAATATCACCAACTTTCAAGTCGGGATTGTAGCGGAATTCACTGGCGGGGATAATACCGTCACTCTTGTAACCAATGTTGACAACGACTTCTTTCTTGTCCACAGAGATCACTTTACCATCAACAACTTGATGTTCGCTCACTTTGTTGAGGGTCTCATCGTAAGCTTTCTGCAAGTCTTCCTTGCTGACGCTCACGTTGGTGCCGTTTTCGAACTCATCCCAATTGAAGTCCTGTAACGGCTCTACATTTTTAAGGTTTGACATAAAAAATTAATAAATAAAAATAAATTAATAAAGTTAGACTTTATATTGAGGCACCCGCATTTCTGCGGATTGCGCAAAATCGGGTGCAAAATTACAAAAAATCATTGTAATACAAGCATTTGTTGCTCATTTTTTTGCGAATATTTTAAACGTCTTTGCCCTTTAACAAGAATTAACCGTCAAATCGTGCAAAAGGCATGTTATTTGCAATATTTTTCAAAAAAATGGAGGATTAAATATGGCATTTGTTGATTATTACAAAATTTTAGGTGTTGATAAAAATATCCCTCAAAACGAGGTGAAAAAAGCGTACTTGAAACGTGCTAAACTTTTCCATCCGGATTTACATCCTGATGACCCGAAAGCAAAAGCCAAGTTTCAAGCGCTCAACGAAGCATACGAAGTCATCAAAGACCCGGAAAAACGTAAGAAGTATGACCAATACGGTGAGCGTTGGCGTGACGCTGAAGCCTTCGAGCAGGCACGCGGCTCATCGACGTTCTCTGGTTCGCCTTTTGACGGAATCGACTTGGGCGAATTCGGCAACCATGGCTTTAGCACTTTTTTCGAGAGTATCTTTGGAAACCGTGCTTCACATCAGGTGAACAATAACGTCACGGCAACCGTTGAGATTGATATGTACACGGCTTTGCTGGGGGGTGATATCATCATTGAATTGTCTAACGGTCCCAAACTCAAACTGAAAGTAAAGCCTGTCACCCAAAATGGTACGAAAGTGAAAATCAAGGGAAAGGGCAGAGTAGGGCAGAATGGTGTGGCAGGCGACCTGATTGTCACATATAAAGTGGTATTGCCTGACCATTTGTCAGAAAGGCAGAAAGAACTGTTAAAGCAAATGAAAATGTCGTAATCAGGTCGTTATCAAACTCACGGGAAAACGGCTTCAAGTTTTTAAGATTGAGGTTTTGAAAACACGCTCCACATCTTCTTGGCAGAGGGTGTGGAGCGTGCATCAACGGCTATTTCTTGCTGCTTGTATTTGTCTTACTCGTACTTGTATTCGTCTTCGAACTGCTACTCTTGTTGGAAGAGGTTGTTGACGTGTTGCTTTTTTTCGCAGACGAGGCATTCGTGCTCTTATTGGGAGTCGATGTCTTATTAGATGAGCTCGAAGTGTTCGACTTCTTGGCGGACGAACTGTTCGTGTTTTGCTTATTAGAGGTCGTGGTGTTACTCTTATGAGACGTATTGGTCTTGTTGTTGCTCGTCGTAGATGGTTTCGACGTGCTACTCGTCTTGCCCGTAGAAGTCGCAGGCTTTGTGTTCGTCTTATTCGTCGAAGTTGTAGGCTTAGTGTTCGTCTTGGTCGTGCTGGTGTTGTTCTTGGTCGAAGAACTTGTGCTCGGTTTTGACGAAGAACTTGGTTTTGAACCAGACGTGTTGGGCTTGGATGTCTGACTGGCAGGTTTTGTGTTAGAGCCGGATGGTTTGCTGCTGGACGTCGAGGGCTTCGAACTTGTGCTGGGTTTCGAACTCGAACTTGTGCTGGGTTTCGAACTCGAACTTGTGTTGGGTTTTGAACTCGAACTTGTGCTTGGCTTCGAACTCGAGCTGGGTTTCGAACCAGACGACCCGTTATTAGAAGAAGTGCTGGATGACGATGGTTTCGGCTTGTCTGCACTTGAAGAACTCGGTTTTGTTGCCTCACCTTCTTGTGCCACATGCTTCACCATGGCAAATGATGAGATTTTCCCGTCGGGTGTCATACGCGCCGTTATTTTATAACGGTCTTGCGTGGTGCTTCCGTTTTTCACCTGATTCTTGGTGGCACCTATCTCTGTCCGATACTCGTAAGCAGCGATGTCTGATTTCTTTTTCGAGATATCACTCTGTTCATTGAGTGTCCAGCTAATGCTCTGCACGCCATCCGCATATTGTCGGTCAAGCCACGCTACGACTTCGTTGACCGTTGGCGACTCCGTACCCATAAATGAGACGATACGCGAGTGCAGCGATTTCTTAAACTGTTCCTTGTCGTGTTTGTTGATGGCGGTGAAAAAAGTGTTGAGTGATTGATGCACCAGCGCTTTTTCCTCGGGTTCAACCACATCCATGTGGCTGCCGTAAATTCTGGTCTTCGCGTCTAAAGCATGTATCCCCTCTGCATGTTCCTTCAAATATGCATGGTAGGCCAAAGCCGTATTTTCAGATGTGGCAACAGTCCAATCGATTGAGTCCATGACCGTTTGCGCTTCATTGAAATGAGCGCCATCGGGAAAAGTGAGAATATATTTGCTGACATTTTCTTTGGTCTTTTCAGCTTGCAGTTTCAGCCAGGATCGGTTTTCTTCCAAGAGATGCTGTAAGCGCATGCTGACACTGTCTTTGCGCTCTTTGTCCGCATCACTGTATTGTGACAAAAAATGCTGGAGTTCAAGGGTGTCAGAACTCTCGATGGCCAGTTGATAAGCTTGCTTTTCTTTAGCGTTTTTTGAGTCGCGGTAGAAATAGATACTCACCAGTCCGATAATAGCGGCTATAGCGAATGAGACAAGCATGGGAACCAACTTGAGTTTGAACGGCGGTTTGACAACAGGTTTTTCGATGTCCTCGTCCTCTTGCAATGATGGGTCTGTGGGAGACGTGTTCACCTTGACTTGGGTGGGGGTGGCATCCGACGAAACGTCTTTTGGCGTTTCGTCATGTTGATCCTCTTCTTGGTTCGGAGTTTTAGGGGTTTCAGCCTGATCCTTGGCTTCAACAACTACAGGTGCAGGTTGGTCTTGCTTTTGGGTATTTGTGCTTTCTGTTTCTTTTTTCGGCTCTTCTTGAACAGTCTGTTGTTTTGTTCTGTTTTTTTCCGTATTTTTGGGTGGGCGGTGACAATTGGGGCAAAGTCCATCATCTTTGAAATAGACTTCGCCACAATGCTCACATCTGACGATATTCTCGGCGATTTTCGTGCCACAAACAGGGCACTCTATCACTTTCTCGTCAATCATATTGCCACATTCCGGGCATTTAATTTTTGCCATTTTTGACCTCCATTAAGCGATTCTTCACGAACGGCAAGACTGTCATCCCAAGCGCCCTCCGCGTAATCGAATGCAAAGATACGAAAAAAATAGGATTTTCCGATATGAAATGAACTATTTGAGATGAAAAGTGATATTTTAATTTTTTTTCACGAATTATTCTTCTATTTGCGACAGACCGTCGGCCATGCTGTTGAGCATGCTCTTAAAACTGCCTGAAGGAGAATAGCGGAAATAGATGTTCATGCGATGAATTCCCTTTGACAGACGCCGTTTGTTGTCATTCATATATCCTTCAGCGTTTTCGTCACCCGGGTTGCTGAGCATTTGAATATTCGGTATGCACTTGACCGCCAGTAGCCCCGCATTCTTTTCCTTTCGGCGCATAAAGGGAAATTCATCTGCATCGAAATCAAACAAATCCATGAGGATACTGGCCTGAAGTTGTGCCATACGCCGCATGCTGGTCTGGTCGAGCCATTTGTCAATGAGCACATAGTCAACCTTGTCGCCGATGGCGCGCAGCGCAACGCCAAGGTCAATCAATCCTCGCAGATGAAATCCGGTGTTGAGCATCCGCTCGGTATTGTGTGTTAAAAGTGAAAAAATCAGTAACGTTTCACGTGTTACATCTTTAGAGTGGCTCTCATCTTTAATCGTTCCCAACCGTTGGTTGGCCCTCTTCCCAGGCAATGTGGCGGTTGACAGCGGATAATGGTCAGCCATGGACAACCGCTTAGCACCAGCGCGTTTAGCTATCTCGTCACGCTGCGGACCGGGGATGTTCATGGTCGGTATGGCAGACTGGCGCTGCACACCTTTCCAAATGAGGTCTGCCACATCATGCAGACAGGTCAGTTCTACCACTTTCTTCCATTTATACGGCGAAAGAGGGCGCACACGTGCTGACAGCCCGAACGAGCCAGAACGCAACAACTGTAGAAAAGTATATAATACGATGTCCATCTGCCAATGAGGTATTTAAGTGGAATATCTTTTGGGATATCTGAAGATGACCGACAAAATGACGGCGAAACCAATACCGACCGGGTAATACAGGTACGGCAGGAATTCAATGGGACTCACTGCTGCCAGTCCTGCCGCCATCAGCAGTTGAGCTCCATAGGGCAACAGCCCTTGTATGCAACAGGAAACGGTATCTAAAATGCTGGCGCATTTGCGGTTGTCAAGGCCATAGCGGTCGCCGATCTCTTTTACAATGCCACCTACAGTGAGAATGGCAACGGTGTTGTTGGCCGTGCAGATATTTACGAAACAGACCAAAGCGGAGACAGACAGCTCTGCACCTTTCTTGGAATTGACATGTGATGTCATCTTCTGAATCAAATAGTCTATTCCACCATTGGCCTTAATCATTTCCAGTAAACCACCGGCCATCATGGTGATAATGATCAATTCGCCCATAGACATAATACCGTTGCCCATCGAGCCCAGCCATCCGTAAAAGTCCATCGAACCCGTGCAAAAACCAATCAGTCCAGTCGAAAGGATACCTATCGTCAACACGGCCATCACATTCATTCCCAACAGAGCGGTAAGCAGCACCAACAAGTATGGAATAAACTTGACCAGATCGATCGGGGGGATGTGACTGGGAGCCTGAATGTCAGAACCCACGAAACCATATATCGCCAACACAATGACTGCGACTGGGATGACAATAAAAGAATTGACCCTGAACTTGTCTCTCATATTACAACCTTGCGTTGAGGTGGCTGCGATGGTTGTGTCAGAGATAAACGATAAGTTGTCGCCAAAGAAAGACCCGCCAACGACCACAGCAGTAAATAAGGGAACCTGTCCGCCTGTCGTTCCGGCGATTCCCACTGCAATAGGAGTGAGTGCAACGATAGTGCCGACGCTGGTACCGATAGACAATGAGATGACACACGACGCAAGGAACAGGCCCGGTAAAATCATACCGTCAGGTAAGGCGTGGAGTATGGTGTTGACCGTGGCATCCACGCAACCAATATCTTTCGCCGCTTGTGCAAAAGAACCTGCCATGACAAAAATCCAAAGCATCAAAATGAGGTTGTCCGTACCGGCTCCCTTGCTATACATAGCCACCCGCTTGGCAAGAGGAAAACCGCCGGAAATGGCTATCGCGTAAATGCTGGCAAACATAAATGCGACAGTCAGTGGCACCTTGTAAAAATCGTCAGCAGCAATGGATGATACCAAATAAAACGCGGCAAAGACGAACAGAGGGCTGAGGGCGAATAAACCTTTCTTGTTGCTCAAAACGGTAACGGATGACTGATGATATAAATAATGAGGAGAGGGTTTCCCCTCTCCATATCGTCGAAGACGTGGTTACAATGTCACCCCATTTTTAAAGATGGAGATCTCACGGTAACCGTTGATTTCATTACGAGTCAGCTCACCACTGGCCACGGCAACAATCTTGTCAATGAAACGGCGGAGCAAAGCGTCCATGGACACCCCTTCAACCAATTCACCGGCATTGAAGTCTATCCAGTTAGATTTTCTGGCAAACAGATTGCTGTTGGTGGAAACCTTCATGGTCGGGATGAATGTGCCAAAGGGCGTTCCACGTCCGGTGGTAAACAACACGATTTGGCAACCGGAAGCGGCCAGCGCTGTAGCTGCCACCAAGTCATTGCCTGGCGCAGAGAGCAGGTTCAATCCCTTATGCTGCAAACGGTCACCATACATCATCACACCGCTGACAGGTGCCCGGCCACACTTCTGCGTACAACCCAGCGCTTTGTCCTCAAGGGTGGAGATGCCACCGGCCTTGTTGCCGGGCGAGGGGTTTTCACCAACGGGTTCGCCATGGCTCAAGAAATACTCTTTGAAATCGTTGATAAGATGGACGGTCTGCTCAAACAACTCTGGCGTCTCGCAACGGTTCATCAGGATGGTTTCAGCACCGAACATTTCTGGCACCTCAGTCAGTACAGACGTGCCGCCTTGTGCGACCAGATAATCAGAGAATTCGCCCACCAACGGATTGGCTGTGATGCCGCTGAATCCGTCACTGCCACCGCATTTCAATCCTACGCGCAGTTCGTTCAGTGGACACAGGGTACGCTTGTCTTCTTTTGCTATCTGGTACAACTCACGAAGTATGGCCATGCCTGCTTCAACCTCGTCACCGTCAACTTTCTGGGTGACAAGCAGTTTGATTCTCTCCTTGTCGTAGTCGCCTAACATCTCCATAAAGGCATCGGGTTGGTTGTTCTCGCACCCTAAACCGAGTACCAGCACTGCTCCTGCATTGGGGTGTAAAACGATGTCGCGCAGTACTTTACGTGTATTCTCATGGTCACCGCTCAATTGCGAGCATCCATAATTATGATGCCATGAAAAGACAGCATCAATGCCTTCGCATTTCGTCTCTTCACGCAGTTGTTGCGCCAACCGTTCGGCTATGCCATTGACACATCCTACAGTAGGCACAATCCATATTTCGTTTCTGATGCCCACCTCGCCATTCTTCCTTTGATAGCCCATGAAGGTGCGGTTTTCATCCGCTATCGACAGTTTTTCGTCAACAGGGTGGTATTCGTAAGTCAGGGTGCCGGAAAGGTTGGTCTTCAGATTGTTCTCATTGACCCACTCACCGGCAAGCAGATCCTTCTTGGCGTGACCGATAGGGTAACCATATTTAATAATGTTTTCACCCTGTGCTTTGTCAGCAATGAGTATCTTGTGTCCGGCGGGGGTGTCCTGACGCACTTGGATGGCCGCTCCGTCCACTTCGATGACTTCGCCCTTTTTCAGTTCACGAAGGCAAACTACAACCGAGTCTGCGGGGTTGATTTTGATAAAAGATGATTTGTTCATAGTGTAAAAAAGTTTATATCATAGTTCGCTGATAAAAATCCACATTCTCTTGGTTCAGAATCTCAATGGGCATGTAATTGACGGGGGGCACCTCTGCTTTCAACACAATGGCGCGAAACAAGGCCTCGATGCAATAATAGCCCTGCATATATGCGTGCTGGGCAATGAGGAACGAGATACTGCCCTCTCTCAGACATCGGGCATTTTTCTGCACCATGTCATAACCCATAATCTGCACGTCGCGGCGGTTAGTACGCAACAAGAAATCGCCCACGATATGTGCCCTTGAGCAAAAAGTGATGCAGTGGTGCACTTGAGGGTGAGAAGAGAAGAACTGCTCCAAGATCTCATCGTACGACTCCTTGTCCTCATCCTCTAAAGGCAAAAGCACTTCATGTATCTTCACCTTCGGAAAGTGGTCGCTCATGTAGTGTTTGAATCCCACCTCACGGTTGTCTTGCTGTTTGCTGGCCACTCTGCCATCACGTGTCAGTTTCATGAGCATCAGTTCCTTCTCCTTAGCTGCCAGCAACATGAGCATTTTGGCGGCAAAGTAACCGCTGCTGAGCGAGTCCTGACCGTAAAAGGCCAGCGGACGCAAATCGGGCATATACGAGTCGAGCAGGACGAAGGGGATGTTGCGCTCATGAAGAATATTGGTGAAGTCGCGTGTGATTTCCAGATTGGCCGGAACAATCACCACACCGTCGGGCGAAGAGTCTAAGCATTTCTGATATGCCGACACAAAAGTGCTGTCATTCAACCTGGTATAATAAATGAACTTGACATCAATATGGAAATCACGGCGGGTGTCACATGCCCGCATGGCTCCTTCTTCTATCTCTTCCCAATAGGCTTCGGAGGCATGCTTGGGCATCATGCAATAAAACGTATAAGACCGGTTATACGCCAGCGCGCTGGCATACATGTTGGGTTGATAGTTCATCTCCTGAAGTGCTTTCTCCACTTTTTCACGTGCTGACTTCGAGATGTTGGGCCTGTTGTGCAGTACACGATCCACTGTTCCAACGGACACACCTGCCCGCAAAGCAATGTCCTTGATTCTGATTTTTTCTTTCATCGTGAAATGTAACGCGTCGCTTAAATGCAGTGCAAAAATAACAAGATTTATTGAATTGTGCGAACACACAGCAAGAATATTTCAAGAAAAATGCTTTTTTTTCCGCATTTCTTTCTTTTTTCAAGAAATATATACTATTTTTGTACCGTTAAAACGAAACATTCCATTTAAAAACTTAAAAAGACAAAACAAAAAAATGGCAAAAGTTGTAACTTTAGGCGAGATTATGCTTCGCCTGTCTTCTCCCGGACAGAAAAGGTTCGTGCAGAGTGAGTTCTTTGATGTGGTGTATGGTGGTGGCGAGGCCAATGTCGCAGTGAGTGTGGCAAATTATGGTCATGAGGCCTTCTTCGTAACCAAACTGCCCAAACACGAAATCGGCCAGTGTGCCGTGAATGCTCTCCGCAAATATGGAGTTAACACACAGTTTATTGCTCGCGGTGGCAACCGTGTGGGCATCTATTACTTAGAAACAGGTGCTTCGATGCGTCCCTCGAAAGTGATTTACGACCGTGCTGGCAGCTCTATTGCAGAGGCTGATCCCGAAGATTTCGATTTCGATCAAATCATGGAAGGCGCACAGTGGTTCCACTGGAGCGGCATCACACCGGCCATCAGCGACAAAGCAGCTGAGTTGACACGTCTTGCTTGCGAAGCTGCCAAACGTCATGGTGTGACGGTCAGTTGCGACCTGAATTTCCGAAAGAAACTGTGGACTTCAGAGAAAGCACAAAGCATCATGAAACCGCTGATGCAATATGTGGATGTATGTATCGGCAATGAGGAAGATGCACAGCTCTGTCTGGGATTCAAACCCGAAGCAGATGTGGAAGGCGGAAAAACCGACGCCGAAGGCTATTATGGCATCTTCAAGGGTATGATGGAGACCTTTGGATTCAAATATGTAGTAAGCACACTCCGCGAGTCTTTCTCTGCCACGCATAACGGATGGAAAGCGCTCATCTACAATGGCAAGGAGTTCTATCAGAGTAAACGTTATGACATCATGCCGATTATCGACCGTGTGGGCGGTGGCGACTCTTTCTCGGGCGGTCTGATTCACGGTTTGTTGACATATCCCGACAACCAAGGTAAAGCATTGGAGTTTGCTGTGGCAGCATCTGCGTTGAAACACACTATTCCCGGTGATTTCAATCTGGTTTCTCGCGAGGAAGTGGAAAATCTGGCTGGCGGTGATGCCTCTGGCCGTGTACAACGTTAATATCATACAGACAATATGGCAAGATTTAATAAAGTTCAGGTCATCACAGCTATGCGTGAGACCGGTATGGTGCCCGTGTTCTACCATCAAGATGCAGAAGTAGCTAAGAATGTGATTAAAGCCTGTTATGACGGCGGTGTTCGTGTGTTTGAGTTTACCAACCGCGGCGATTATGCCCATGAGGTGTTTGCTGAGGTGAACAAATGGGTGGAGAAAAATTGTCCGGAGATGATTATGGGTGTAGGCACCGTTGTTGACCCCGCTACTGCTGCACTCTATTTGCAGTTGGGTGCCAACTTCATCGTAGGTCCTAATTTCAACCCCGCCATATGCGAGATTTGCAACCGCAGACTGGTGCCCTATAGCCCGGGTTGTGGCTCAGTGAGTGAGATTAACAACGCCCAAGCGATGGGTTGTGATGTCACCAAGGTGTTCCCTGCAGGCAACGTAGGCGGTCCCTCGTTTGTGAAGAACGTGATGGCTCCTCTGAGATGGTCCAACATCATGGTCACCGGCGGTGTGGCTCCCGAGAAGGAGAACCTGGAGAGCTGGATTAAGGCTGGTGTGCTCTGCGTGGGTATGGGTTCGAAACTCTTCCCCAAAGAGATTGTGGCAGCAAAAGACTGGAAAGCCATTTCCGACAAATGTGCAGAGGTTTTAGGTTATATTGCCGCAGCACGTGGATAATCAGATTTTATAGCCCGGTCTCTTCCCGTGTTCTTTTTGAATCGGGGGGAGACTGGTTTTCTTTTTTATGAATGATTTCGTTGGCAAAACCATATAGTCAGATTCAAGCACTTCTCTTATTCGTGGTGCTTTTCTTTTTATCAGCTTGTCATCACCGTCATCAAGAAGCTGTTGACAAACTGAATGATTTAGCGTACGATTATCATTACCGAAACTTGGATACTGTATCGTATTATGCAGCGGAAGCGATGGCGCAATCCGGAACTTACGATGGCGGAAAAGCCGAGGCTCTCAATCATCAGGCTTTTGTCAGCATTATCAAGATGCAATATCCTACTGCTTACAGGCAGTTAGACTCATTGGTCCTTATCACCGACAATCAGGTGGAACTGCTGATTGCCGATGTTCAATATATGCGCCTTTGTCAGAGAGAGTCAAAAAACAAAGACTTTTATACGTACAAAGAGAGTGCCATCGAAAAAATCAAACGCATTCATGAGGGGTATAGCGAACTGAGCGAGCACCTCCAAAAACGTTTCCTATATGGGCTCTCGGAGTTCTTTATTGTCACCTCCACCTATTATTATTATGTAGGATTGGAGGAACAGTCTGCCGCCGCCCTGCGTGAGATAGATACCCAGACGGACATTCAGTCCGACACAGCTCAATACCTGAATTATCTTTACAATATCGGCGCAGGCGGCATCATCAATGAAGGCGACCAGGAAGATATCGACCAGATGGAATTCGACTATCTGATGCGGTGTTATATGCTGTCAGTGAAAGGCGATTATCCTTTTTGGACAGCCAATGCTTTGCAGGCCATCAGCGAACACTTGATATCTGACCCAGCTCAGTTGATTGAGAGCAATCTGCCGTCGATGAAGTACCTGAACCAAGACATGATGCCTGACAGCTTACTTGCGGGTTATTTAGCGCAACGCTCATTAGAACTGTTCAGCAATTATGGCGATGTGTATCAGGTGGCAGGTGCTTACCGCACACTGGCACAATGCTTTTGGGGCATAAATGACTACAAATCGTCATTACTGTGCCTGCAAGAAGCATTATCGCGCGACACGCTCATCCAACAAGCTCCCGACCTGGTGGCCTCTATCCGTGAACAACTGAGCGTGGTCTATTCTGCCATGAATGACAAGCAAAACAGCGACATCAACCGTAACTATTACCTTGATAAACAAGAACAGACCCGACAAGACCGCTATTTAGAGTCAAGGGCGGACCAACTCAATAAAGCGGTTTCACAGACCAATATGATGATCGTGATTGTGATGATTGTGATATTGGCGACCATCCTCTCCATAGCCGCTTTTATCTTGATGCGAAGGAAAAAGGGTAGGGGACATATCCTCGAGGAACTGGCCCGTCCTCTGGAGAAATGGGAAAAAGACAATGAACAGGCTTTTTCCGCTCTTGACGAGCAATATGAGGAGGTGACTGAACAGCAATCCATCGCTGCTTTGCTCCTCCAGAAAAACAAGAAAGAGAATTTAGAGCAACGTGCAAAGATTTCGTTGGTCAATAGCATTACTCCTTTTATCGACCGGATGCTTCATGAAATAGACAAACTCGTGACAGACGCCGATGCTGAAGAAGAACGAGAGAGACGATTGGAATATGTCGGGGAATTAACGGCCAAAATCAACGAATACAACGATGTGCTCACACAATGGATACAGCTGCGACAAGGGGAAATCAAACTCCATATTGAGAGTTTCCCGCTGCAGAAATTGTTTGATATCATTGAAAAAGGACGGATGGGCTTTGCGATGAAGGACATCCAACTCGTGGTCACTGCCACGGATGATGTGGTGAAGGCCGACCGTATTCTGACGCTGTTCATGATTAACACCATGGCAGACAATGCGCGTAAATTTACCCAACCCGGGGGTGAGGTGCGTGTCTTTTCCACGTCAACAGACGAATATGTCGAGGTGTCGGTGCAAGATGAGGGTGTCGGCATGGAGCAAGAGGTAGCCGAAAGCCTTTTTGATGTCAATAGGTCTGGTGCAGCCGAGAGGATGGAGGCGCACCCCAACCATCAAAAAGGACAGGAGCGGGGACATGGCTTCGGACTGTTGAACTGCAAGGGCATTATAGAAAAATACAAAAAAATCAGTAGCATCTTCTCGGTATGCAGCATCGGCGTGGAGAGTCAGCCCGGCAAAGGCAGCCGTTTCTATTTCCGCCTTCCTAAAGGCATCGCTCGGTTGCTGATTATCGGCGGGATGATGATGGCGGGCGCTCCTCTTTTAGCACAACCCAATGCGTATCTATACGATGAAGATGTGATGGTGAGCGACCGTTATGCCGATAGTGCTTATGCGTCAAATGTCAGCGGTGATTATGTCAAGACATTACGTTTCGCTGACTCCATTCGCACGCATTTAAACGCCTATTATCTCAGACTGAGACCCAATGGAACCGACACCCTCCGCTCTTTAGGCCCCACGTCGGTGGTTCAACCCGAGGAGATGTGGTTGCATGAGGCAATCCCTTTAGATTATGACATCATCTTATCCATGCGTAACGAATCTGCGGTGGCTGCCCTCGCATTGCATGAATGGACTATCTATAGATATAATAATAATGTATACACGCAGCTCTTTAAGGAGATTTCGGCCGACCATACGTTGGAAGATTATTGCAGGGTGATGCAGGCTTCAAAAGCGAGCAAGGATATGGCAGTCATCATCTTGGTGCTGCTCCTTATCTTAATTGTGGTGGCTTATTATATCCTTTACTACCGGCATTTGGTTTATTATCGTTTCTGTCTTGAAAAAGTGAAAGGCATCAACGATATATTGCTGAAGGACACAGAAGACGAAGAAAAACTGAACCGTATCAGCCAGGTGCTGCGTGCCGGTTCAAGTGACAGTCTGCCGCAGAATCTGCAAGACATCGTCTCGCAAGTCCAATCCGCACTCAGAAAAAGTGCGGCCATGAAGAAAAACAGAATGACTGATATCCATATTGCAGAGGACGAACTTCACCGGGCTGTCTATGAACATGAGCAATTATATATCTGCAACAGTGTGTTGGACAATTGTTTGAGTACCCTCAAGCATGAAACCATGTACTATCCGTCGAGGATTCAGATGCTGATAGCAGACAAGCATCGCAACATGGATATGGTTCAGGAAATGGCACATTATTATAAAGAGCTATATACGTTGCTGAGCACGCAGGCGATGCGGCAGCTGGACAGCATCAAACCCGTGTGCAAACCTGTCGATTTGAATACGATCCAGCGCGATGTCATTCATGAGAACAAACAAGACTGCGTGCTGTTGTGCGATGCTGATATGCTGGCTTACCTCTTTGAAATCCTCCGCAAACAAAACGACGGGCAGAAGGTGGTCATAGAAGAGGTGAACACTTCAGCAGACAAGCGGTATGTCGATATCCTCTTGAGATTAGAGCGATGTGCGTTAAGCGAAAGCGAATGCCAGACTTTATTCTTCCCGTCTTCCCAACGGTTACCATTCTTGTTGTGCCGGCAGATTGTCAGAGACATCGGCGAAACGACCAACGCCCGCGGATGCGGCATCAAGGCCGAAAAACGAACAACAGGAACAGGGACGGACATCCATCTGATATTAGCCCTGGCACATATGCACATGGCAGTAAAATAGTCAATTATATTATACAATGATATGGAAAAATTTAAAATCATCATCGTCGAAGATGTTCCTTTAGAATTAAAAGGAACAGAGGGAATCATCCGAAATGAGATTCCTGAGGCGCAAATCATAGGAACCGCAGAGAACGAGGCGGCCTATTGGAAACTCATCAAGAAGGAACAGCCGGAATTGGTTCTTTTAGACCTTGGTCTGGGTGGTTCAACTACTGTTGGTGTTGAAATATGCCGGCAGTCAAAAGAACTGTATCCTAACATGAAAATCCTGATTTTCACAGGCGAGATACTGAATGAAAAACTTTGGGTGGATGTGTTGGATGCACGAGCCGACGGCATTATTCTTAAGAGTGGAGAGTTGCTGACACGCGGGGATGTCTTTAGCGTAATGAGCGGGAAAAAACTCGTTTTTAATCAACCCATCCTGGAAAAGATAGTAGAACGGTTTAAATACAGTGTCGGCAGTCAATTGGTGCGGCAAGAGTCTATCATCAATTACGAGATTGACGAGTATGACGAGCGTTTTCTGCGACACCTGGCTTTGGGATATACCAAAGAGCAAATCACCAACCTGCGCGGAATGCCTTTCGGCGTGAAAAGCCTGGAGAAACGCCAAAATGAATTGGTTCAAAAATTGTTTCCTGACGGGAATGGCAGAATGGGGGTCAACGCTACACGCTTAGTGGTCAAAGCCTTGCAGTTGCGCATATTAGACATAGACAACCTGTTGCCAGATGAAGATTGACACCATCGCTGTTATCGTGAAGAAGAGCTGTGCTGTGCTGTCCATCATCGCCATCATCGGCCTCTTGGTCTTGATGCTGGCATCGTGGATTATCACATCGGTCAACCCTGACTTGCCTTTGCGCTCATTGCTCAGCAGCGAAGGCATCAGGTGGCTCTTTGGCCATGCTTCGTCGCACCTTGCCAACCCTGTAGGGGTGGGGTTGCTCCTGCTGTCCTTTACTTTCGGAGCCGTGAGAAAGGCTGGGGTCAAAGAACTCTTCTGCCGTGATAAACAGTTGACTTACAGACAGAAATTTGCATTACGTCTGACGATAGTCGAGGGGTTGCTCATTGTGGGGGCGCTTGTCTTGCTGACACTGGTTCCACACGCGATTCTGCTGGGGGTGACAGGAACACTGATGACCGGCAGTTTCGTCCATGGGGTGATTCCACTGTTTCTGTTGAGTATCACTGTGATGTCTCTGACTTACGGTCTGGTTAGCGGAACGATATACAGCCTGCCAAAAGCATTCGAAGCGATGGCATCAGGATTGAGGTCATTTGCGCCCGTTTTTGTGCTTTATACCTTTGCGACGGAATTGTTCTATTCTGTCTGTTTTGTCTTTCTCTGGTAGTTGGGCTTGAACGCGTTGAGACCATGTCAACCGCCCCCAAAAGGCGAGAAGGAATGGGCTGAGGCGCAATATGAAGGATGAAATCATAAAAAATCCTTAAATCTAAAGATAAATCAAGGAAAAATTTTGTTTATAAGAAAAAAGTTCGTAATTTTGCACCCTGTTTGGAATAGGTATCAAAAAACGAAAACAAAAATTTAGATAGAAATGTCGAAAATTTGTCAGATTACAGGGAAGAAAGCCCAGATTGGCTGTAATGTTTCCCACTCAAAACACCGCACAAAGCGGAGTTTTGATGTGAATTTATTCAGCAAGAAATTCTATTATGTAGAGCAGGGATGCTGGATTAGTCTCAAGATAAGTGCAGCTGGTCTGCGCCTGATAAACAAAGTTGGTCTTGACGCAGCTTTGAAGCAAGCCGTTGCTAAAGGTTATTGCGACTGGAAAGACATTAAAGTGATAGGAGAATAAAACAATGGCATCAAAGAAAGCAAAGGGCAACAGAGTCCAGGTGATTCTTGAGTGTACAGAAATGAAAAACAGCGGTCTGCCTGGTACAAGTCGCTATGTGACTACCAAAAACCGTAAGAACACACCTGAGAGAATGGAGTTGAAAAAATACAACCCCATCCTGAAGAGAATGACTATCCATAAAGAAATCAAATAATAAACTGATATACAATGGCAAAGAAAGTAGTTGCTACCCTCCATGAAGGTTCAAAGGACGGTCGCGCTTATTCAAAAGTGATTAAGATGGTGAAGAGCCCCAAGACCGGTGCTTATATCTTCGATGAGCAGATGGTTCCGAACGAGGCTGTTCAGGATTTCTTTAAGAAATAAATGTCAATATGATTTACATTAAAAGGTCGCAAAAAGTTTTGCGGCCTTTTAATGTCTATATCGTTTTTTTTATATAACTTTGTAGCAAATTTTAGCACTATGGGTTTATTCGGTTTATTTAGTAAGAAAAAGAAAGAGACGCTGGACAAGGGATTGGAAAAAACCAAGAGAAGTGTCTTTGATAAGATATCACGTGCCATTGCTGGTAAGTCGCGTGTTGACGATGAAGTGCTCGACAACCTCGAAGAGATTCTCATCACGTCCGATGTGGGTGTTGATACCACGGTGAAAATCATTGAGAGAATCGAGAAACGTGTTGCTCGTGATAAATATGTTTCTACCAAAGAACTGAACGGTATCTTGAAGGATGAGATAGCATCGCTACTCATGGAAAACAACACGGACGACAATGACAATTGGGATTTGCCAACCGACCACAGGCCCTATGTGATTCTGGTGGTTGGCGTGAATGGAGTAGGGAAGACGACCACCATTGGAAAGCTGGCTTATCAGTTTAAGAATGCCGGCAAGAAAGTGTATCTCGGTGCTGCAGACACGTTTCGTGCCGCCGCTGTCGAACAACTCTGCATCTGGGGCGAGCGGGTTGGCGTGCCCGTCATCAAACAACAGATGGGCTCAGACCCCGCTTCTGTCGCTTTCGACACGTTGAGCTCTGCTAAAGCCAATCAGGCTGACGTGGTAATCATTGACACGGCTGGTCGTCTGCACAATAAAGTGGGATTGATGAACGAGTTGAAGAAAGTGAAAGATGTCATGAAAAAAGTGCTGCCCGAAGCTCCCGATGAGGTGATGCTCGTTCTTGATGGCAGTACCGGACAGAATGCTTTTGAACAGGCTAAACAATTTGCTGCCGTCACACAAATCACCAGTCTGGCCATCACCAAACTGGATGGCACGGCCAAAGGTGGTGTCGTCATCGGTATCAGCGACCAAATGAAGGTACCCGTCAAATACATCGGTCTGGGTGAAGGAATGGAAGACCTCCAGTTGTTCAACCGAGCACAATTTGTTGATTCGCTGTTTAACGAATAGTCTGGGTGTTCATGTCGAAGAAGAATCATATTGATGTCATTACGATGGGCTGTTCCAAAAACCTTGTTGACAGCGAGGTGCTCATCCGGCTGTTTGAGAAAAATGGTTACACATGTGACCATGACAGCGAAACACCTTCTGGAGACATCGTGGTCATCAATACTTGCAGCTTCATTGAAGATGCCAAACAAGAAAGTATCGACATGATATTACGCTTTGCCGATGCGAAAGAAAAAGGGTTGATTCGCCAACTCTTTGTCATGGGATGCCTGTCACAACGCTACAAACAGGAATTAGAAGCGGAAATACCTCAGGTGGACCGCTATTATGGCAAATTTGACTTTAAACAGTTGGCCGAGGATCTCGGTACTGTTTCTGCCACGTCAGCACAGACTCCACACGGTCGGCAACAAAGCCGTTCGCTGACCACGCCATCCCACTATGCCTACTTGAAGATCAGTGAAGGATGCAACCGGCATTGTGCCTATTGTGCCATACCGATTATCACCGGGCAACATGTGAGCCGGCCTCAGGAAGAAATTTTAGAAGAAGTGCGCGACTTGGTCAACGGGGGTGTCAAAGAATTGCAAGTGATAGCTCAAGAACTGACCTATTATGGAGTAGATATCGACGGGCGACAGCACATCGCCGAATTGGTGGAAGCCATCGCTGATGTTCCTGGGGTGGAATGGGTCAGATTGCATTACGCTTACCCTACACACTTCCCTAAAGATTTACTCAAAGTGATGAGGCGTAAACAGAATGTTTGCAAATACTTAGATATTGCCTTCCAACATGTGAGCGACAAGATGTTGCAAGCCATGCGGCGGAATTTCACAAAAGAAGACACCTATCAACTCATTCGCGATATCCGTGAGCATGTGCCTGGTATTGCACTTCGAACAACCCTGATGGTGGGTTTCCCCGGCGAGACCGAGGAAGATTTTCAGGAATTGATGGAGTTCGTTAAGTGGGCTCGTTTTGAAAGAATGGGTGCCTTTGCCTATTCTGAGGAAGACGGAACCTACAGCGCCATTCATTATCAAGATGATATCCCGGCTGAGGTCAAAAACGACCGGCTGTCACGTTTGATGCGTTTGCAACAGCGCATCAGCACAGAGATGCAGGCAGACTTCATCGGACGTAGCGTGCGTACCATCATCGATAGGAGAGAAGGTGATTATTACATCGGCAGGACCGAATTCTCTTCACCCGAAGTGGATCCGGAAGTGTTGGTGTCCGCCAAAGATACATCATTAAATATCGGCCAGTTTTACGATGTTGTCATCGATGATGCCAACGAGTTTGATCTATATGGCCATACCAACCAGTGACATATCAATGCCATGAGCAGCAAAGAATTTATACTTGGATTATCCGAAAGGATTGGCATTTCTGAAGAGATAACACACAGAATTGTCAAGTATATCAACAAATGTATTGGTAACATCCTTGAGAGCGGGAGAGGACTGAGCATCCCGCAGCTTGGGGCTTTTGTCATTGAGAAAAGGATGGAAAGAGTGGTCATCGACCCTTCCACACAAAAACGAATGCTTGTTCCCCCTCAGAATCTTCTGAAACTGGCCGATAGCGGGAGCACACAAGATGGCATGGCAACGATTCAAGATGTTTTCAAAGAACTGGCAAGGTTGACGAAACTCCCTGATGATGTGGCAGAGACCATTGTCAATTCATTCTTTGGGTATATCCAAATCGCATTGAAGAACGATGACAATCTGGATATCGAGGGCTTGGGACATTTCCAAATGGCCTCTGATGCCCACACCATGGTCTTTACCCCATCTAAAGACATGAGCAGTCTGATTAACAGACCGTTCTCACAGTTCGTTCCAGTAATACTCAATGACGGAGTGTTCTTCCCTGACATAGAACAAGAAAAGCCAGAGCAACCAAAAGCAGAAAAAGAAGAAAAGGAACGGGCAAACGACGAAGGTACCCCCGAGGCACCACAGCCGTTGGCAGAGGAGCAAGTGACGCCTTCAACTCCTGAAGAGAAACAAGAAACAGTTTCGTCCGATGCAAAGACCGCACAAGAGGAACTGTTGCCCAGGCACGACGGTCAGCCGTTGAGTGAGCAAGCACAAACTGACTTGTCAACAGAGGAAACCATAACAACCAGCAAGCCGAAGAAATTTTCATTGTGGAAGATAGCATCTGTCCTTCTGCTATTGACTATTGTCGTCTTTGCTGTCGGGTATTTGATTGGAAAAGCAAAACACCATGATGACCAAGCCGAAGTGGTGGAAACAATAAAAAATGACTCAGTTCAGACACCTGAAGTAACCGAAGAAAAGGAAATGAAAATTGACCTTGACGATGTTAATTCCCGTGTGACGTATGGTGCCTATCGCATCACAGGTGTTGATACGGTCATCGTCGTCACAAAGGCTCAAAGTGTGAGGAATCTGTCTGCCACATACTTTGGGGGAGAACAGATGGAAATGTACATTCGGGCTTTAAATGGTGATCAAGAAATGGTTGAGGCCGGCGACACGTTAATGATTCCCCACTTAGAATTAAAGTGACGAATCCGTGTCGGGCGCTTTCAATATAATACTTGTAGCACCTATCGTAAACAACGAGCCGTCGGTGAGCACACGGCGCTCCTTCACTCCTAAGATTTCATTATCGACAAATGTACCCGTATTACTGGGGCCATCCGTGAGAGAAAACTCTAAATGTCCTTTCCGTCTTGATACAGTCAGCGTGCAATGGTGCAAGTCCATGCTCGGGTCGTTGGTCTCAATTGGCGTGTTGATTTTACTGCCTTTCATATACCTGCCGATGGTGTTCGCTCCCATTTTTAAGGAAATGACTTGTTTGTAGTGGAAAACATTCTCCACGACAACAATCTCACCGCAGACGCCTTGACCCAGGTGATCATCGGGGCATTCCTCCTTCTGTGTATTACGAAGCGTAGAAACGCCTAATTTGATGCCAAACTGTTTGTTACACTCGGGGCATACAAAAACCAATGACTTCCCCGTTTCATATTTCGACTCGTCAAATGTGATAAACGTATCACATTTAGGACACCTGACTCTTTTCATCTTACTTGGACTTCAGAATCCAGGCTGAATTAAAATATTTGTGTCCCGATAATTGCTTCATTTCCTGATAAGCGTCAGTGCGTGAGGCATAATGACCATATACGACCTTCACATCACCTTGAGCCTCCATGACATTGGCCGTCAGTCCGTCGGATTTCAGTTCCTCGATAATCATCAAGGCGTTTGCTTTCGGTATCTTACATGCCAAAACAATTTGATAATCCTCTTGGAACTCGGCCTGCACTTCTTCCTGTGTGAACTGTACGGTCTGCTCACTGACGGCTGGTGCCATGTCATTGGTGTTTAAAATCTCCGTTTGAGAAGATGGCTTGAGCCATCCACCCAGGAAGGATGCTTCTGCATGGGTTGCCTCTTGGGTGTGAGAGAAGGGATTGGCAAACAAGAAAAAGCCGAAGATAGCAACTGCTGCCACCGCAATCTTCCTCAATGTCTTCACTTTGATGGTGACAACACGCTCTGATGAAGAGGTAAGATGCTGTGATGCGTTGGTCAGTTGGAAAATAGGAGTAGAAATACGCTCAAACTCCAACAGTCCCAAGCCATAGAGGTTGGGGGATAAAATGCCTGAATAATAGGGCTCGAACACCATGTGCCCCTCATCGTTAAATGCCAGTTTGCCAAGTCCGTGAAACTCGTATTCACCGGTCTCGGAGAGAAGTCTCTTCAGTTCTGACACTTCTTCTTCTATCCGTTTCATGGCTTCGGGATAGCCGATATCGTAGGCATCGACGTATGACTGCGCCAACAGCGAATCGTTGATGACGAGTTGGGGGTTAAACCCCAGTGTACGTGTTGGGGGTACAAAGGAATGGTCGCGGTCATCATAGCGTGAAGCGACATGGTGAGCTACAAAACCACCTAATCCTGGCACAATGACACAGTCGTTGGTCAGCAATAATACTTCGATATGTTTTTCTAATTGCATCATGATGCAAAGTTACTTCTTTTTTCTTATTCGGACAAATTTTTACGGGGCAAAAAAAGCATCTTTTCAACAATTACTTGAAACATGAAAAGGAACTAATTCTATTAATCGTCTGATTCGTTGAAATTTCCGTTTCAGCATTAAAGTGATGCTCAAAAAAAATGAGAAAAGCAAAGCGGTAAGCCTTGCTTTCCTCAAATCTCATTCTCAATATCATTTAAGGATTTAGGATGTCCTATCACTATTCGAGCTTAGGAGAAGAAACCTAACAGGGTACCTGCCGCCACAGCTGAACCGATGACACCTGCCACATTCGGTCCCATAGCGTGCATCAACAGGAAATTATGACGGTCATATTCCAATCCGAGGTTGTTTGATATTCTGGCACTCATCGGCACGGCGCTCACACCGGCATTACCAATGAGGGGGTTGATCTTCTTATCTTTCGACAAGAACAGATTCATCAGTTTTACGAACATGATACCACTGGCACTTGCCACGATGAACGCCATTGCACCGAGGACAAAAATCTTGATGGTATTCAGGGTGAGGAACTCACTGGCTTGGGTTGAACACCCCACGGTAAGTCCTAAGAGAACCACTACGACATCATTCAAAGCAGAACCTGCGGTCTTGGCCAGACGGGTGGTCTTGCCACTCTCTTTCAGCAGGTTGCCTAAGAACAGCATGCCAAGGAGGGGTAGGCCGGAAGGCACGATAAAGGTCGTAAGCAGCAGTCCGATGATGGGGAAGAGGATACGCTCGGTCTGACTCACCTGACGGGCAGGTTTCATGTGGATGACACGCTCTTTCTTGGTGGTGAGCAAGCGCATCAACGGCGGTTGGATGACCGGCACCAAAGCCATGTAGGAGTAGGCGCATACCGCAATAGCACCCATCAAGTTGGGGCTGAGTTTCGATGACAAGAAGATAGCCGTCGGACCATCGGCACCACCGATGATAGCGATACCGGCTGCTTGGTTCGGCTCAAACCCTAAAGCGAGAGCAACCATATAAGCGCCGAAGATGCCAAACTGAGCCGAAGCACCAATCAGAATCAGTTTGGGATTGCTAATCAATGCCGAGAAGTCGGTCATGGCACCGATGCCCAAAAAGACAAGTGGCGGATACCAACCCTGTTTGACACCTTGATAGAAGATATTCAGTACGGAGTTGTCCTCATAAAGGCCGATTTCCAATCCCGCATCCCATTTGAAGGGGATGTTACCCAAGATGATTCCTAAGCCTATAGGTACCAGCAACAGCGGCTCAAAATCCTTTTTGATGGCAAGCCAGATAAAAACGGCTCCCACCACAATCATGATCAGATTCTCAACCGTGGCATTGGCAAATCCTGTATAGGTAAGGAAATCATTAAAATTGCTGACGATAAACTCTTTGAATCCCATAATCCTATCCTATTGTTACAAGGGTAGCACCTTCCATGACGGTGTCACCGCGATTGACCAATACTGAAGTGACCGTACCTGCCTGGTCGGCTTCTATGTTGTTTTGCATTTTCATCGCCTCGAGGATAACGACAGTGTCGCCGGCTTTCACGGTATCTCCTACCTTGACAACGACATCCGTAATGGTGCCTGGCAGCGGGGCTACCACTTTTGCACCTGCACCGGGTGTTGCTGCAGCTGCAGCTTTTTTGGGGGCTGCAGCAACAGGAGCGGCGGGTTGAGGGGCTGCAGCCTGCACCACTTGCGGTTTCGCATGGGCCTTGGGCGCAGCCTTGATGGGCTGCTTCATAACGACTTCGAAAGGCTGTCCATTGACTTTCACTTTAGCCACGTTGCCTTCCACTTCTTCAATCTCAACGTCATAGTCTACTCCTTTGACGGTATATTGATATTTGCTCATATTTAATGTGATTATCGGTTATCTGTGAATGCTTTTATACTCTGGTCCATTTAGTCGTTTTGGGCGTAATCGTAATGATTCCGCTCTCCACATCATGCACATCGTCTTGATATTGTTTCAGTGCCATGGAAATCACCGCGATGTAAATCTCCTTGTCAATACCCTTTGATGCCAATCCGTCTTTTAATATCACATTGGTCTTATGACTGATGTCTGCCACCTCTTCACCCACTTTAGCAACGGACTTCAAGGGTTGTTTCTCTACCGCGTTCTTCAAATCCTGTTTGTGCCGCATGTAGATTCCGAAGAAGGTGAAAAAGATGCACAACAGCGCAAGACACGAAAACACAATGCCCATAGAAAGCAATGTAATACCGAATCCGTGGGGGTCCTCACGTTTAATCCTTGATACTTTTGATTCCGTTTGCACAACTTCGTTCTCTGCTCCGGGTGTAACGCTGTCGGCCTCTTTCACAACCCATTGGTTATTCGGCTCTCTGCTCCAGGAGTGATTCTCAGCCAACACAGGCACCCAAACCGAGTCAATCAAGTCAATGCCGTTGCCGTCATAAAAACCTATCCACACTCGTTCATCAGGGTTGATTCTGGCAGAGAGGTGGGTGCCTCCTTTTGCCGGATTACTGTTTAAGAACAGAATCAGATGCTGGCGTCCGCTGATCAACGTGCGTTTCTCCTCGTTGGGCAGCATGCTCATCATTTGGATTCTTTCAGGGGCAGATAAGTTCGGGTTCAGCACCGCCGTGTCTGTGGCAATATACATTCCTCTCACATTGTAAGTGGAGAACGAAATGTTTTCCAATTCTATCCACGGCCTGTGCTCACCATACTCATCAAGAATGCTTGAAGTGTTTTTGGTCAGTATCTCATTGATTATGATGTTTTTGGCTCCCTGGCCCCACATCGTGACACTGACCATTAACATCACTCCTAAGGTGATTGCTAATCTTTTCATCAGGTGCTGTTGTTAGATTTAATATGTTGCGTATTATTATATATTTATATGTCAACCGCAGAAGAATAGAACGATAATCTGCGCGGTGAAGATCCTCAAGAACATGCTCAGCGGATAGACGGTTGAATAGCCTATGGCTGGCGCCTCCTTGCTGCAAACCTGATTGGCGTATGCCAAAGCGGGTGGGTCGGTATATGAACCGGCCAACATACCCATGATGGTGAAATAGTTGAAATGGTATTTTTTACGGGCAATTGTTCCCATGATGAGAATCGGAATGACCGTGATCAGGAAACCCGTATAGACATATTTCAATCCGTCGCCCGCAATAACCGTTTCCCAGAAACCAGCTCCTGCTTTAATGCCAACACTGGCCAGGAATAGCACCAGGCCGATTTCCCTCAGCATCATATTCGCGCTCGTCGTGGTATAGGTCACTAATTTCACACGATAACCGAAACGTCCAATCAGAATGGCGATAATCAGAGGTCCGCCGGCGATACCTAATTTAAGGGGGACGGGCATGCCGGGAATGGCAAAGGGTAGGGAACCGAAGATGATGCCCAACATAATGCCTATAAATATGGTGGCGATGTTAGGCGCGTCAAGACGGCGAACAGAATTACCCATAATCTCTGCCACACGGTCCACATTATCCTTCGGACCGACAACCATAATTTTGTCACCGATATGGAAATGGTGGTTTCTGCCGGCAAAGATATCCATCCCCTGACGGGTGATACGGGTCACATTCACGCCATAGACACTTGAGAAGTGCATCTTGCCCAGGGTTTTTCCGTTCATGGAGGGTCTCGTCACAACGATTCGCCTCGACACCATCGGTTGCGCTTCCAGTTCCACGTTCCAGTCAGCTTCAATTTCAGGGCCAATAAACGCCTTGATAGGCTCGGAATCGGCTTCGGCACAAACAATCAGCAATTCATCGCCCACTTCAAAGATGGTGTTGCGGTTGGGGATAGACACCTGACCATCGTGCAAAATACGCGAACAAACAAAATCCCTGTTCAGAAAATCGCTGATTTGCATCAAAGTGCGTCCTGCCAAATAAGAATTGGCTACGCGAATATGCATCTTGCATGGCTTGGCATGAGGGTTGGCTGCCTCTTCTTCTTGAAGCTGATGCTCTTCCTGACCTAAATTGATTTTGCAGATATATCGCACTGCTACTGTGGCAAGTATGATACCCACCACACCCAGCGGATAAGCACAGGCGTAGCCTGATGCAATCTGCGGTGCATCGGTGGGGAAGATGGCATTCAACGCTTCCGAGGCGGCACCAAGACCCGGTGTGTTGGTGACGGCACCGTACAACGTACCCACCATCATCGGAAGAGAGTATGAGTCATTGGTGTCAAAGAACAAATAATAGCAGGCAAACATAATGCCAATGTTCAACAAAATCACACCAGTAGCCATGAGGTTCAGCGAGACACCGCCTTTCTTGAAACTCTCAAAAAAACCGGGACCCACTTGCAGACCAATCATAAAGACAAACAAGATTAAGCCAAAATCTTGAATGAAGTTTAATATATCAATGGGCGCAGTAAACCGAAAGTGGCCGGCGACAATACCGGCAAACAATACGAAAGTGACTCCAAGCGAAATGCCCGCCACTTTTATTTTCCCCAAATAAACTCCTATAGCAATCACTATCGCATAAAGCATAGCTATGTGCGCTATAGAGTTCGTGTTTGTAAAGAGTTCGTAAAACCAGTCCATGACATACTAAAAATTGGTTGCAAAATTACTCAAAAATGTGCGCATAGACTAATTTTTGCACACTTTTTTTTGATGTGAGCATAAAGTTTTTGTTTTTTTTACGTTTTAAGAATAATTTACCCTCAATTATTTTCTAATGTCAGGAAAAACCATTATTTTTGCACTTTCAAATGACTGTGCAGTTGTGCATGTTGCTGATGTCAATTGCCTTCTTTGGCCGATTTATATTTTACTACTTATATAATAACACTATGTCAAACAACAAGGAAAAACTCTTCAGCGAGTTTCCTGCACCGACAACTCAAGAATGGCTTGATAAGATTCAAGTTGATTTGAAAGGTGCTGACTTTAACAAGAAACTTGTTTGGAGAACAAACGAAGGTTTTAATGTGCAGCCGTTCTATCGGCGCGAGGATGTTTTGAAACTGAAGACACCTGATGCTCTTCCCGGTGAATTTCCATTCGTCAGAGGAAACCACAAGGACAACAACATCTGGTATATCAGACAGAACATTTTTGCATCTAATGCAGCTGAGGCAAACAAAAAGGCTCTTGACATTCTCAACAGGGGCATTGACTCTCTTGGTTTTACGATTCCCGGTGACAAGGTAAGCGCCGAATTTGTACGTACACTTCTTGATCAAATCTATTGTGATATTATAGAGGTGAATTTTAATACGTGCAAGAGGCATTCTGTAGAATTGGCAGAGATTCTCGTCGCTTATTTCGAGGAAAAGGGATACGACAAGGAGAAAGTCGTCGGTTCTATCGATTTCGACCCCATCGAGAAAATGGTCATGAAAGGGAAGGATGCGACGGGTCTGCTCGCCGTAGCACCTGAATTGATCAAGGTGTTGGCCAACTATCCCAATTTCAGATGTATCTCCGTCAATTCAGAAGCATTGAATAATGCCGGTGCGTATATCGTACAGGAATTAGGATATGCCTTGGCTTGGGGTAATGAATACTTGCAACAACTGACCGAGGCCGGCGTTGATGTGGATTTGGCTGCCAGTAAAATCAAATTCAACATGGGCGTGTCGGAGAACTATTTCATGGAACTGGCAAAATTCCGTGCCGCTCGTCTATTGTGGGCTCAGATTGTCAAGCAGTATGAACCCAAAGACGACAATTCATGCAAAATGATTGTCAATGCCACCACATCGAAATACAACCAGACCATTTTTGACAGTTATGTCAATCTCTTGCGCAGCCAGACCGAAGCGATGAGTGCAGCCTTGGCTGGTGTACACTCGATGGTTGTTACACCGTTCGATGCTCCCTACGAGGAACCGACGGATTTTTCTGAGCGTATCGCACGCAACCAGCAGTTGTTGCTGAAAGAAGAGAGTCATTTCGCTCAGATCGTTGACGCGGGTGCCGGCTCATATTATATCGAGCACCTGACCGACAGTCTTGCTCAAGAGGGATGGAAAATCTTCTTGAAAGTGGAAGACGAAGGCGGATTCCTGGCTTCTGTGAAGGCTGGCACCGTTCAGGATGACATCAATGCCACCAACGTGAAACGCCATGGTGATGCCGCCAAACGCAAAGAGTTCTTGCTGGGCACCAACCAGTTCCCCAATTTCACAGAGAAATCTGATGGCAAACGTGCTTTAGATGCGAAATGCGCTTGCGGACAAGCTGAAGAACCTGCATTCAAAAGCGTGGAGAGCACCCGTCTGGCTGCCGATTTCGAAGATTTGCGTATCCATACCGAGAATGCCAAGACACCTGTCGCCTTTATGCTTACCATCGGTAATCTGGCGATGCGTCAGGCTCGTGCGCAATTCTCATGCAACTTCCTTGCTTGTGCCGGGTATAAAGTCATAGACAATTTAGGCTTCAAGACTGTTGAAGAAGGTGTTGACGCAGCATTAGAGGCAGGAGCCGATATCGTCGTCATTTGTTCCAGTGACGATGAATATGCAGAATATGCCATTCCGGCTTTCAAATATCTTAATGGCCGTGCTATGTTTGTCGTGGCTGGTGCTCCCGCCTGCATGGAAGACCTGAAAGCTGCCGGTATTGAGAATTTTGTCCATGTACGTTGCAATGTTCTTGAAACGCTCAAGGAGTATAATCAGAAATTAGGTATTTAATGTCGTCAGTAACAAATCACAGTCATGAGAAAGAATTTTAAAGATATTGACATATATGCCGGGATTCATCCCGTTAATGGCACAGAATGGATTGAGGCTAACGGTATCAAGCCTAATTGGAAAACACCTGAGCATATTGAGGTGCGCCCCGTATATACCAAGGAAGACTTGGAGGGAATGGAGCATCTTGACTATACCGCTGGTATCCCCCCATACCTTCGCGGACCGTATTCTATGATGTATCCTTTCCGCCCTTGGACCATCCGCCAGTATGCCGGTTTCTCCACCGCCGAAGAGTCCAACGCTTTCTACCGGCGTAATCTGGCTTCTGGTCAGAAAGGACTTTCGGTCGCTTTTGACCTGCCCACACACCGTGGTTACGACCCAGATAACGCCCGTGTTGTTGGCGATGTGGGTAAGGCTGGTGTTTCTATCTGTAATGAAGAGAACATGAAGGTGTTGTTCGCCGGCATTCCTTTGAACAAGATGTCGGTGTCAATGACCATGAATGGTGCTGTGCTGCCCATCCTGGCGTTCTACATCGTTGCCGGTTTGGAGCAAGGGGCTAAACTTGAAGAGATGGCTGGAACCATCCAGAACGATATCCTCAAAGAGTTTATGGTGCGTAATACCTACATCTATCCGCCAGCATTCTCGATGAAGATTATCGCCGACATCTTCGAATATACCTCTCAGAACATGCCGAAGTTCAACTCCATCTCAATCTCCGGCTATCACATGCAGGAGGCGGGTGCTACAGCTGATATTGAATTGGCATATACGCTGGCCGATGGTATGGACTATCTGCGCACTGGTGTCAACGCCGGAATCCCTGTGGATGCTTTCGCTCCGCGTCTGTCATTCTTCTGGGCTATCGGCATGAACCACTTCATGGAGATTGCGAAGATGCGTGCCGGTCGTCTGTTGTGGGCTAAGATTGTGAAGAGTTTCGGTGCCACCAATCCCAAATCATTGGCATTGCGTACACACTCACAGACTTCAGGATGGTCGCTCACAGAGCAAGACCCGTTTAATAATGTAGGACGTACCTGTATCGAGGCCATGGCTGCCGTGCTGGGTCATACCCAGTCACTCCACACCAATGCCCTTGACGAGGCCATCGCATTGCCGACCGACTTCTCCGCGCGTATTGCACGTAACACGCAGATTTACATCCAAAACGAAACGAAGGTATGCAAACAAATCGACCCGTGGGCCGGTTCCTACTATGTGGAGACGCTGACCAATGAGTTGGTGCACAAGGCATGGGAACACATTCAGGAAATCGAGAAACTCGGTGGCATGGCCAAGGCTATTGAGACAGGTCTGCCCAAGATGCGTATCGAAGAGGCTGCCGCTCGTACTCAAGCCCGTATCGACTCAGGCGTTCAGACGATTGTGGGTACGAACAAGTACCGTTTGGACCATGAGGATCCGATTGATATCCTCGAGGTTGACAACACAGCCGTACGTAAACAGCAGGAGGAGAGTCTCGCTCAGGTACGCAGTGCCCGCGACGAGGCCGCTTGTCAAGCTGCATTGAAAGAGATTACGGAGTGTGTGCGTGAGTTTAGCGAAGGTAAGAAATCTGAGAAGAACCTCTTGGCACTCGCCGTCAAAGCGGCACAGCTGCGCTGTACCCTCGGTGAGATATCCGATGCTTGCGAGGAAATCGTTGGCAGATATAAAGCAGTCATTAGAACCATTTCTGGTGTGTATAGCAGTGAAAGTAAAAACGACTCCGACTTTGAGAAAGCTTGTGAGTTGACCGAGAAATTTGCGAAACGTGAGGGTCGTCGTCCGCGTATCTTCGTTGCGAAGATGGGGCAGGATGGTCATGACCGTGGTGCCAAGGTGGTTGCCACCGGTTATGCCGACTGTGGTTTTGACGTGGATATGGGTCCCTTGTTCCAAACTCCTGCTGAGGCTGCACGTGAGGCGGTCGAGAACGATGTTCATATCGTTGGTGCTTCGTCGTTGGCTGCCGGTCATAAGACGCTCATCCCGCAGTTGATAGAAGAACTGAAGAAGTTGGGCCGCGAAGATATCATGGTAATCGCTGGTGGTGTCATTCCTGCACAGGATTACGATTTCTTGTACAAGGCTGGTGTAGCAGCTATCTTCGGTCCCGGCACATCTGTAGCCAAGGCAGCTTGTGAAATGATGAAGATTCTTCTTGACGAGGAATAAACTTCAACAAACTGATGCTCGTTTCAATTCTAACTGATTGACTAACAGAAATTTGAAACAAGCTTATACGAATCAAAAAAAGGTACATCCTTCGTGGGATGTACCTTTTTTGATTCGCGATGCCTTCGACAGAACACCGGCAATGTGGATGGAGTAGGGGAGTGGTGTCTATCGATAGACAGGACCGAAATTCTGACAGGCTCTGTAGTCTGCACCTTCCTTGTCCATCCCAAAGGCGTTCCATGCCGCAGGACGGAATATATCCTTGTCGGCAATATTGTGCATGCACACGGGTATGCGAAGCATAGAGGCCAGCGTAATTAAGTCTGCACCCACATGACCATAGCAGATAGCTCCGTGATTGGCTCCCCAGTTGTTCATTACAGAATAGACGTCTTTGAACGCGTCTTTGGTGGGGTCTAAACGTGGCACAAACCATGTGGTGGGCCATGTCGGATCTGTGCGTTTGTCTAAGATGTCATTAGTCTTCGGGTCGAGTTCAACCGTCCAGCCTTCAGCCAATTGCAGCACAGGGCCGAGACCTTGAACCAGATTGATGCGCAACATGGTCATCGGCATGCCGCCACGGGTGAGGAAATGCGATGAATAACCGCCACCACGGAAATAATCACGGTCGGCAGGCATCCAATTAGTCGCTTTGAGACAAGCTTCCATGTCCTCTTCATTCATCTCCCAATGCGCTTTGATGGTGGGATTTCCTGCCTCATCGCTCATAGCGCCTGTGGCATCAAGCGTGGTGGCACCACTATTGATAAGATGAATAAAACCGCCAGCGGCAGCACCCTCAGGACGTTTGCCAGCAACACGCTCAACCGCTTCGGGACTCCAATAGGTGCGAATGTCAGAGAACATAACGCCTTTATTGGTCAACAGATGGCCAAAAAGCATCGACATGCCATTGAGAAAATCATTTTCTGTGGCAAGGATGTTGGCCTCACGAGGGCCGTTCCAGTCAAACGAAGTACACATCATCGACTCGGGGAAATCAAAATTAGGCTTATAGTCCGTCCATTGGCGTTGCCCCTGCACACCCGCAGCAATGGCGTTATGCCCGATGGCTTCTTCTTTGTAACCCATTTCCAACAGCCTCTCTGAGCCCTGCATCAAGTCGCGGATAATCATCATATTCTTCACCGTGAACTCCCAATCCTGATCTTTCTCCTCACGATTCTTACCTTTTCCTTTTCCGTTGAAAGTAGTCATGGGTGTGCCGGGGAATAGGGGACGGTCTTCATTATAATCATGACCCTCTTGTGGCTTGCAATATTTTTCAACCCAAGCCATGGCTTTTTCAAACTCTTCCTTGTCGTATATACCAAAATCCACACGCCGCAAGATCTCTACCAACGACACGTATTCGGTACGCATACCAAGATACTGCTGCAGGAAGTCAGCGTTGACGATACTACCTGCAATACCCATACAGGTGTTTCCGATAGAGAGATAAGACTTTCCACGCATGGTGGCAACAGCTTGTGCAGCACGCGCAAAACGAAGGATTTTCTCTGCCACATCGTCAGGTATTGTATTGTCGTCCAAGTCTTGTACGTCATGTCCGTAAATGCCGTATGCAGGCAACCCTTTTTGTGCATGAGCTGCAAGCACGGCGGCCAGATAGACGGCTCCGGGGCGCTCTGTACCGTTAAATCCCCAAACAGCTTTGGGATAGTACGGATTCATGTCCATGGTCTCAGAACCATAGCACCAACACGAGGTGACCGTTATGGTAGAGCCAACACCTTCACGTTCAAATTGTTCAGCACAGGCTGCACTTTCACCCACACGGCCAATGGTTGTGTTACTAATGACACATTCAACGAAACTGCCGTCACCATTTCTGAGGTTGGACTCAATCAGCTTTTTGACAGCCAATGCCAAATTCATGGTTTTTTCTTCAAGACCTTCGCGAATGCCGCCTTGGCGACCGTCAATCGTCGGACGAATTCCAATTTTAGGATATTTGCTCATAATTGTTGATGTTTTTAAATAGTTTGATGATTTGATTGTGCAAATTTACGTGTTTTTTTTCAAAAACAAGCCGGTATCATCAAGAAATCATTGAATAATTACATTGTTTTATATTTTTTCGTGACTCTCGGTATTAGTTGTTTAATTATTTATTCTCTCGATGATAATAGATGACTATTTTGAAATAGGGGATTAGTCATTTTCATTTTGAGTAATATTCATATTTATCTTGCACTCTATTTATCATAATGTAGATTATGTTGAATTTGTACATTTGGCTCAATTACTCATCATCTCAACTTTTTATCACATTATTTGTATAAATCGCATATTTTGATTACTTTTGCTGAAAATTGATTTTTTCAGCTAAAATGAACGATTATATACAAGTTAAAGGCGCCAGAGTCAATAATCTTAAAAATATTGACATCAACATTCCGCGTAATCAGCTGATTGTTGTAACTGGTGTCAGCGGCAGCGGAAAATCCTCTTTGGCATTCGACACCTTGTATGCAGAGGGCCAACGTCGATATGTTGAAAGTCTGTCTTCATACGCGCGCCAGTTTCTGGGACGAATGAGTAAACCCGAATGCGATTATATCAAAGGACTGCCGCCTGCCATCGCCATCGAACAAAGAGTCATCAGCCGTAATCCGCGTTCTACAGTCGGCACCTCGACTGAAATCTACGAGTATATGCGGCTACTTTTCGCCCGCATCGGCAAAACATATTCACCGGTCAGTGGTGAATTGGTCAAAAAACATACTACCGAGGACATCATATCTTGCGTGCAATCGTTTGCACAAGGCACAAAGTTTTGCGTGATGGCTCCCTTACGTGATTCTGATGACCGTACGCTTGAACGGCAACTGCAGATGTTGCTTCAGCAAGGTTATGTGCGTATATATTATAAAGGTGAATATCACCGCATAGAAGATTTCATTGAGCAACACTCAGATCTTTCTTCTATTCATCGAAGCGACATTTTGCTACTTGTGGACCGCATGTCGGTCGATGCAGCACCCGATTCACTGTCGCGCTTAGTTGATTCTGCCGAAACCGCGTTTTATGAGGGCGACGGAGAGTGCAGGCTATTGTTTTTGCCATCTAATATCACCTACACTTTTTCTACCCGATTCGAAGCAGACGGCATTCATTTTGAGGAGCCCAACGACAATATGTTTTCCTTTAATTCGCCTGCCGGCGCATGCCCCGAGTGCGAGGGATTCGGCAGCGTGATTGGTATAGACGAGAAACTGGTCATTCCCAACTCCTCTCTCAGTGTTTACGACGGGTGTGTACAATGTTGGCACGGTGAAAAGATGAAGATATGGCAGGAAGAGTTTTGCCGCCGGGCGGCGATAGATAATTTCCCCATTTTTAAACCTTACTATGAGTTGTCGCGCACAGAGAAAGACTGGCTCTGGCATGGTTTGCCATCCGACCGCCACCGCGACATACACGACCAGGTGTCAATCGACGCTTTTTTCCAAATGGTCAAGGAAAACCAGTATAAGATTCAGTATCGTGTGATGATGAGCCGCTACCGTGGTAAGACAGTATGCCCTGTTTGCCATGGAACAAGATTGAAGAAAGAAGCCGACTATGTGAAAATTGACGGAAGAAGCATATCCGAATTGGTAGAGATGCCGATATGGGCTCTTAAAGAATGGTTTGACAGACTTCAGCTCGATGAACATGACACAGCTGTTTCCAAACGTATTCTCATAGAAATCAAGAATAGATTGCAATTTCTTGTTAATGTGGGACTTAGTTATCTGACGCTCAATCGACGCTCTAACACGTTGAGCGGCGGAGAAAGCCAACGCATCAACCTGACCACCTCGTTGGGAAGCTCTTTGGTCGGTTCGCTCTATATCTTAGATGAACCAAGCATCGGGTTACACAGTCGTGATACCGACCGATTGATTCAAGTGTTACGCGAATTACAATCGTTAGGGAATACGGTGATGGTTGTGGAACATGACGAGGAGATGATGCGCGCTGCCGATTATCTCATTGATGTCGGTCCTGATGCGGGACGTTTGGGAGGTGAAATCGTTTATCAAGGTACAGCAAAGGACATCACCCCCGACGTAGCGGCCTCGTTCCCGGCAAGCCATACACTCAAATACTTAACCGGAGGAGAACACATAGAAGTCCCTGCTTCCCGAAGGCCGTGGAACATGTCCATCGTTCTAAAAGGGGCAAGGATGAACAACCTTCGTGGAATAGATGTGGTGTTCCCGCTGAATGTGTTCACGGCTGTCACCGGGGTGAGCGGTAGCGGGAAATCGTCGCTTGTCAAAGGCATCCTCTACCCTGCCCTCAAGCGGCATCTTGATGAGGTGTGCGACCCGCCAGGTGAATATTCGTCGATAGAAGGCGATTGGCGTGCCATCGGCCACGTGGAGTTTGTGGACCAGAATCCGATTGGAAAAAGTACCAGGTCCAATCCTGTCACATACGTGAAGGCTTTTGATGCCATACGTCAATTATTCTCCGAGCAACCCCTGTCAAAACAGTTGGGTTTCAGCCCGCAGTATTTCTCCTTTAATGCGGATGGCGGTAGGTGTGAAGAATGTAAGGGTGCTGGTGTCATCACGGTGGAAATGCAGTTTATGGCCGACTTGGAACTCGTATGTGAAGCTTGTCATGGACAGCGGTTTAAGCGTGACATCCTTGATGTGAAATTCCGTGGTAAAAACATCGCCGAGGTATTAGACATGACCGTCAGCGAAGCGGTGGAGTTTTTCAGTGAGGGCGGACAGAAAACGATAGTGGACCGTTTGCAACCTCTTGAGGAAGTAGGATTGGGCTATATCAAGTTAGGGCAAAGCTCTTCAACCCTCTCAGGTGGTGAAAACCAACGTGTGAAACTGGCCTATTATATCGGCCAGGAGAAGCAGACCCCTACCCTATTTATTTTTGATGAACCCACCACCGGCCTTCATTTCAAGGACATCAAACGTCTGCTGACGGCTTTTGATAAATTGATACAACGGGGACATACTATTATTGTCATTGAGCATAATTTAGACATCATCAAATGTGCAGACCATGTGATTGACTTAGGTCCAGAAGGTGGAGATAAAGGTGGTGGCGTGGTTTGCGTGGGTACTCCTGAAGAGGTTGCTCAATGCGATAAAAGTATAACGGGAAAGTATCTTTGCGGAAAAATAGTTTAAGAAAAATTTTGCTGATACAAAAAAAGAAATTACCTTTGCACCGCATTTCTGCAAAATGCATTTGTTTTTGCAAAAAGCCGATATGGCTCAGTTGGTAGAGCAATTCATTCGTAATGAATAGGTCCCGGGTTCGAGTCCCGGTATCGGCTCAAATAATCAGTTTTTTTGCGGTAGTAGCTCAGTTGGCAGAGCGTTGGCTTCCCAAGCCGAAGGTCGCGGGTTCGAGCCCCGTTTACCGCTCCACGTTGATTATCAGTACTTTACAACTGTATTTCACCTTTCAACCCCAAGACTTTTCTAAAAAAAAAAGGCCAATATTTCCGTTTTTATGGTCTATTATGGTCTGTTTTATGCCGTTTTTAGTCACTAAATAGTCACTAAATAGTCACTAAGCGGAAACAGGAGAAAAGTATATGGCAAAAATAAGAGTTTTCGTCAATGACAAACAGAAGAATTGCATGGGCGAATATACCGTCTATCTGTTCATCTGCGGACAGGACAGACGTCGGTTCTCCATCAAGACTGGGCTGTATGCCAAAGTGAAATTCAGTGGCAGGGAGTTCCCCAAGGCTGAGCCGTCGCGCCACCTGAAGACATCCCGGCTGAACGCTTTCATCGATGATGTGGAGGAGTTCTGCATGCGTCATGAAGATTTGCCCATGCACGAATTGAAAGACGCACTACTGAGGCATCTGGGGCGCGCACCGGCGGTGTCGGCCACGATGGCGGCACGTATCCGTGAATATGCAGCTCTGCAGAAGCCGTCAACGGCACGTCTCTACACGCTTACTGCCGACCGCGTGGAAGAGTATGCTCCAGCTGCTCTACCCGACCGCATCGATGCGGCATGGCTCAGAGGTTTTGAAGCGTATCTGAGAGACGAGCGGCATCTGGCTGTGAATGGCATAGCGCAGAAGATGCGCAACATACGCACGGTGCTCAACTGGCGCATCGATGCGGGTGATGATATCACCTACCCTTTCCGTGGCAAGTATGGCTACCGTATCCGCGAACAGGTGTCAGTGCCTCGTTGCATCAGCGCCCAGGAGTTCGCCGACCTGCGCGATTACCCCTGCGAGCCGTGGCAGCGGGTGTATGTGGATTTGTTCTGCCTGTCGGTGTATCTGGCAGGCATCAACGCTGGCGACCTGCTGCTGTGCGAGGGTCTGACCGGCGGGCGGCTGGTATTCGTCCGGCGCAAGACCGACAAGAGTAACGCCGGCACCATCACACCTGTGAGCCTGCCTGTGTTTGCTGAGGCACAGGCTATCATCGACAAGTATAAAGGCCACCGGCACCTGCTCAACATCATGGACACGCGCACCGACTACCAGACGTTCAACAAGCACTGGAACGACGCACTGAAGAAGGTGGGGCGTTCGGAGTTGGTGCCCGACCGCCTGGGCAAGCTCAGGAAGAAGGCCTACCACCCTATCCTGCCCCACATCACCACCTACACGGCCCGTTACACCTTTGCGAGTATCGCCGCCAACGACCTCGACATCTCAGAGCGCACCATCGGCCAGTGTCTGGGTCATGCATGGACGGGCGAGGTGACCGCGCGCTATATCTCACACGACCAAAAGCGCATCGACACCGCCATCCGCAAGGTGATAGATTACCTCAACACATTCGAGGGGCGATATCGCTGACGTGTTAGACATAAAAAAAAGGCGCACCCGGTGAAGGATGCGCCCGTGTCGGAATATGCAGATGAACGAGGAAAAAGACTACATATTGTCCGACAATATCTGTATCTCGTAGGCTATCGTGTCGAGAGCGTCTTTCAGTTTCTTGCGCTCCTCGGGTGTAAAGTCATCGGGTTTGCCGTTCCTCATGTCATGGTTAAGTTTATGGCACAACCATGACCGCGACCGCCCGAAGAAACGCTCTGCTATATACGATACTTTAAGTACACGCATGATATCATGCTCTTTCAAGTCAACCACCTGTTTGTCAGGCGTTGAAATGAAACGTCAGTCTTTGCCCTTGATGGAGAGGGTGAGCACGATGCACACGGCAAAGACGGCGAGGAACACGCCCCACCTCTGCCAGAAGGATGGCTGCTTGACCACCTCTTTGTCATGCTTCTGAACGGCCACCTTATATATAGTGTCGGTCTTCGCCACGCGGACGGTATCGGTCTGGCGGACGATACGGTCACGCCATCGGTCACGGTAAAGAGCCACGCGTATGGTGTCACCACCCTCGTTGAGCGTCACTATCTTCTCTACCTCAATCCGGAGCGTGTCGTGCGAATATTCAGTCTTTATCTTAGTCACTGTGTCTCGAGTGACAGAGTAAGTCGTGTCATGCACCGCCACGTACTCAGTCACGCTCTTGGTCTTGCATCCCGTGAGCATGGAGAGGGCGAGGAAGGTGATCCACGCGGCTAATATCCAATATAGTGTTCGGTTTTTCATAGTGTATTTTTTCATCTTTTTTTAGCCTGGTAATAGGGGCACGTCTTGGTGTTGCCCGTCGGGGCGGGCTTGGTGCTGCTGATGCGGCAAAAGCCGTAGTCGGTAGCGTAATTCTCGCAGTGTCTGCAACTCATAGTGATTCGATGTATTTTCTTATTCCTTGCACATGTATCTCGGCGATGGTCTGCCGCCCCTCATCAGAGAGCAGCCAATCGACGCACTCGAGGTTGTCTTGGAAAAGATTCTCGGTGAGTGCTGCTGCGCAAAGGGTGTTTTTGAGAATGTAAAAATTACTCTCATAGTCGGCATCACCGTCGCGCCAGTCGGCTTTTACGGGCATACTGGCGGGCATGAGCCGGTGGGCTGCCTGCCACAGACAGGTGGCCAGGCGGTCTCCCCGTGTCTGCGAGCGCGATGTCCACACTGTCCAGTAGCGTGCGTCGCGCCACCGGTCGCCCATGCCGGCGGCGTTGACGTGTATGGAGACGTAGCAGCAGTTCTTTGTGCCGTATTGCCGGCACAGGCGGTTGACCTCGGCGACACGTGCGGCCAGCGATGGCTCATAGTCTTGCCTCAGATCGACAGCCACACGGCAGCCGTCGGCCTTCAGGCGCCGCTCCACCTCGGCCACTATCTCGCGGCTGTAGCGGTATTCAAGCAGCCTGCCGTCGGGCGACCGCTTGCCGGGTGTGTTCGAGCCGTGGGCGGTGCCGAGGATGACGAGGGGTGATAAGGAGGACCGATTACGGTCGTCCTTTGCATGACTACTGGTGCTCATCGGCGGCCTCCTTCCGGTCGATATAGTCTTTGAGCTCTTCACGCGCCTTGCTCTCGAACTCCCCCAATTTCGTTTTGAAGTAAATTGACACGCCGAAGATGCCGCCAGCGTAGATGAGCGCCTGCGCGATGTACCAGAGCACGCCGTCGGCGATATCGTGGTCGTCGTTGAGGAAGAACGAGAGGAACCCGAGCACGATGCCCGAGAGGATCATGGCGATGGCCGAGCCGTACTGAATCCATTCTTTGGTGTTGGTTTTCATTCTTGTTGAGGGTTTAGTGTTGATGGTTGTCAGGGGGAGGGGGCTATTCCGCCTGGCCCGCGTCTGTGTCTGTATCGTCATCCGGGTCAAGCGGTGTCAGGCGGAACACCCTCTCGCCCTGCTCGTTGAAGTACGGACAGACAGTGCCGTCGTAGTAGCCGATGCGCGTGCATACCACCTTGTCGTCGGCAGTGAGCGTGATCACGTCGAACGACACCTCGCCTACCGTCCCTAATGCTGTGTCGGCACGGTCGGGGTAGTAGGGGTTGCGGGCCAGATGGTCGGTGTTGACGTTGACATGCAGCACCGAGGCGTCGGTGACGGCTGCGTCGGTGTATTCCACCGGGTAGGGCGTTTCTCCTGCCGTGCTCTTGATATAGGCGCGGTCGTTGTGCCAGTGACCACTCACGAGGAAGATTCTGCCCGTGAAAGCGGTGTCGGAGAAATTGGCTGAGAAACTGCCGCTCGTGCCGTACATCATGTCGCGGAAGTCGGACGCTTTGAGGTGAGAGAGCCGCATGTTGATTGATACCGACGTGCCCATGCGGAAGGCGCACAGCATCTTCATCAGGTTGTTGCCGTCGGAGACGCCCGAGAGATAGTCGCTGTGTGATGTGCCGAACATGTGTCCGGCGATGATGATGTCGTAGCCCTCGGGGGTGGATTTCAGTGTGCGTGCGAGCCATCTGAAGAGGGCGGGCAGCTGATAACTGCCGCCCGTGACGAACTGGGTTATCGTAGGACCGCAGCAGCCTGTCTCATAGACGATGTATCGCACCTTGCGGTCTTCGTCGTCCCAATGATAATGCAGCCGAAGCCAGCCCTCGGCCTCGGGGAGCTGCTCGTCGGTCATGTCGTGCACGTCGGTGTATAGGTGGGTCAGGCTCCACTCATCGAACGTCACCTTATGCGCCAGTCGCGCCACCGTGCGCCGATAGACCTCGGCGTCGCTCGTGAGGCCGGTGCCTAATTTGTTGCTGTCGTGATTGCCCTGCACCCACAGGCCGTTGTCGCCGAAGGCTGCGAAGAACTCGTCGGCATACATGGACAGGCGCATGGCGGCATCGTATTCGCTGTCTTCGGAGTTGATGCAGTCGCCGCCGAAGATGACGGGGCAGCCGCCGAGCCGCTTGCTGACGTAGCTGGCGATGTAGGTGCTGTTTTTCGAGGGGTTGCCGTTGTTGGAACCTGTACCCCAGTGCGTGTCGGTGACAAAGATGAAGTGCTTGCCATCGGGTATCTGCGCTATCTTGCGGTCGAGGTAGGGCTGGTTGTCGTAGCCGGTGCCAGCCGCCGCGAAGAAATACGGCCATGTGGTCTTGATGTGGTTGCGCAGCATGAGGCAGTCTTGGTCGCGCGTCTCATGGCGGGTCATCCTGTCCTTGCCGTCGCCCGAGATGGTTTCCACCTTTTCCTCCAGCGTCTCCACACGCGTCTCGACAGGGTCAACCTCCCATTCACGTGTCAGTGCGATGGATGGTGTCCCAGCCGAGTTGCGGTGGCATACACATATCCTAACCGTGCCAGCGGGGATATCAGTGTCAAACGTGCGCATTCCCACGTCGTTGTACAGGATATAGTTCTCGTCCGGGGCACTCCACCCGTTTCCGTTATCAAAAGCTACGGCGCACATTCCAACAGATAAAGTATCGTTCAATCCAACGTAAGCAGTAATATGGGTGTAGTCCTTGTTCGTGATAATCCACCTGCGGTATGAGTTGTGGTTATGCGCCACATAAGACCCGTCCAAGTAATAATTCGTAAGACTACCTACTGTTTTTCCGTCTATGGTCTCCGTCCGCGTGCCACCGTTGATGATGGTCGATGTCTCCTCTACCTGCTCGGCCATCGTTGCTGCGCCCCCTTCCAGTGCGGCGATGCGCGCCTCATGCCCTGCGACGGCTGTCTCTTTGTGCAGGGTGATGGTGATGTCGGCTGCTCCGTAGCCCACGATGAAGACACTCTGAGCGGCAGCGGGAGGGACGACGTCGAACGTGCGGATGGCCGAAGACTTGCCTACCACCATCGACGCGGGTGCTATGTAATAGTAGTCGGTGCCCGACACCTTCTGCTGGCTGTCGAAACGCGTCTCGGTGTTGTCGCCGCCGGGCCACAGACCTACCCAGTCGCCCACCGAAGGCCACTCGTCGGCGGTCCACGGTGTCGATTTCCGGAACGACAGGAGGCAGAAGGTGGTGTACGACCCGGGGGTGGCATTGAATTTCGCCCCGCCGGTGATGCGCACGATGTCTGTGCCGGGGCCAGTGTTGATACGGTAGTACTTCGTGCCGGAGTGGCTGTTCTGCACCCACGCGCCTGTGCTATCGTTGCGGCGGAGAAAACTCGTCCCCGTCGCCGCGTACACTCCCGCCTGCTTGCCGTCGGCGGTGTCGGCGATGACTCCTCCGTAGATGTCTGTCTTGGCACTGGCGATTTCTTCGGTATTGGCATCCACGGCGTTGATGACGGCCTTGGTGGCGTTGGCGGTGGGCACGGTCTCGCTGGGTGTGGCGGCCTCTTCGATGGCGGCGATGCTGTCGGCGAGGGAGACTCCGTCGAGCACCACACCGTCGTTGCCCTTGGGTCCTTGTGGCCCTTGTGGGCCTCGTATCTCGCCGCAGTCCTGGTAAAGCCCGTCGAGTATGTCGCCACCGGAGGCGACATAGAGGTAGATGTGGCCGGAGATGATGTAGGCGGTGAGTGGGTCTGTGGGGCTTTCGGGCAGCAGGGTGATGCTGTCGAGGGCCTTGACGTTAGAGACGGCGGCGTGCATCCGCGTGGCATAGCGCATGATGCGTGCTACCATGAGGTTGGACACGGAGTCGGCCTCGGTGGCCTGTTCGATGGCCGTGATGAGGTCTTGTACGGTTGTTTGTTCGTCTATCATATTCTTTGTTGAGGGTTGAGGGGTTAGTTGAACACGTCGGAGAACTGTGGGGTGAAGATGCCGGGGCGCGCCGCTCCCTGTGTGGTGCTGTCGGCTGTGGTGAGACTGTCGTCATCGGCGAGTGTAAAAGACACCTGCACTGTTTCGGGCGTGGTGAGGCGGAGTGCGCGCTGCCACTCGTCGGCGGCGGGTATGACGCGCACCTCGCCGGCAGTGAAGCCTTGGAACCAGACGGAGTCAGACTGAAGCATATCGGCGAGTAGGAGCTGGTCGGCATGGCGTGCGACGGTGATTTGAGTGGTGAGCACGGTGCGGCGTGCGGGGCGTGTGCGCCTGGTAGAGAAGCTGTCGTCGTCGGGGTTGTATTGCTGATAAGAGCCGTCGTCGTCGGTGTCGGTGCCGGTGCTGTCGTAGGCGGCGAATACGGGTGCTGTGATTTGGATGGCATCCCATGCACCGTAGGAGTTGAGGAAGCGCACGCGGCGCTGCAGGGCGGCTGGCTTGGCTCTCTCGATGACGATGCGGCAGACGGTGCGCTGCCCTACCCTGACATGGAATATGGAGGGGAGCACATGATAGTTGTCGAAGAAATGCCGCCGGAGTGCCTGGATATTGAGGTACAGGGGCACTGATGCCTGCCAGCCTTCGGGTTGGGAGCATGTATAGGTGTGGCCGCTGAGCCGCTCGAAGATTTGGAATCCGCCATCGGGCATGATGAAGGTGAGCGGGAGCAGCTCGGTCTCGCGCAGGGTGAGGATCCACTCCTCGCCCCTTGCGCTGAGGAAGAAGTTGTTTAGGGGATTGAAGAATCGTGTCTGGAAGATGTCGGTGCCTGCGTTTTTGAGTCTGATGTAATTGCGCCGTGCTGTGCCTCCGCGCCACACTTGGAGGCTTTGTGTCCAAGAGCTGTCGCCGTCGGTTACGGTGATGTTGATGAGTGCTGTCTGCGAGTCGAATGCCGGCGTGATGATGTCTGTGGCTTCGGGGGGCGCTGCGGGTTCGCTGACGGCGGCTTCTGCCACTTCGGCGAGGTTGACGGTATAGTTGCCTTCGCCTACACCACTGAAGATGCGCCGGTCTGGTATCCACTGGTGGCGGTTGGTGTCATACTGGCTGGCATCGACATGGTATTGGGTGGTGCCCGGACTTTGAATGGTGAGCAGGATGGGATTGCGTGTGAAGGCGTGTCCTGCCGGATAGAGTGAGACGTTCATGGGTGTGGTGTGTTCTTTTGAGTTTTACGCAGGAAGAGGTCGCGCTGTGCGGTGGGTGTGGTGATGAAGTGGTAGAAGTCATCGACGGTGCCGGTGTACTCTTTCGACCATTCTGCGAAGAGTGCCCCGGTGTCGGCCGATTCGGGTGCTGGTATGATACGATTTTGCATTTCTGTTGAGGTTTGAGGGTGAGGGTTTAAGGCCGGCTGATAACGGCCGCCCTTTGCATTGACGACCTAACTCCGTGTGAAGGGTGCGCGCGCCTGGTTGATGAGGTCGCGGCTGCGTTCGAGGTCTTGATAAACGACGTATGAGCGTATGTTGCGTACGGACTTGACGGCTCGCCGCAGCTCTACGGCGGCGGCGAGCAGTTCGCGGGTCTGTGGTTCGGAGTGCGGAGGGGTGGCGACGTATCCGCCGTCGGCATATCCCGGCATGACATGCGGGGCGGCGCCGGCGCGGCTGCGCCTGATGGCCTCGATGGTGCTTACGGCATCGGCCACCATGGGGAGCGACATGATGGGTTGCGGCACGACATATTCGCCGCGGTGTACGACGCCGGCCACTTCGTATCGTGGTCCGGGTCCGGTGTATCCGCCCTCGGCATATCCGCTGACGACGCGCTCGGTGGCGCTGCCCTGTGCGGATGATGATTTGGCGTTGAGGTTTTTGATTTTGTCGCGTTCGGCCTTGGCGCTGACGAGCTGTGCGGCTCCGGTGACGGCGAGCAGTGCTGCTGCTACGCTTCCGGCGATGGGTCCGAGGTCGGCGTAGGCTTTCATGATGCTGACGGCGGTGTCGGCGATGATCTGCGAGCACTTGATGGCGAAGTTCATGTCGGCATATTTCTTTTGTATGTCGAGTTTTTTGGCTTCTTTCTCTTCTTCGAGTGCGGTGGTGTCTTCGCCGTTGTTTTCGGCGTCGCGTATGAGCACGTCGTATTTGGCTTCGACCTGGTCTATCTCGGCTTGCTGTATGCTCTCGACCATGGATGCGGAGAGGTTGCTGTAGTAGTCGAAGTATTTTTTTGTGTTGGCCATCTGGAGCTGGAGTCTGAGTTTCTGGAACTGCTGCTCGGAGATGAGCTGCTGGTCGAGCATGTGCTGGTACTGGCTGAGCTGGTTCTGGTATTCGCCGGCCCAGGTGGTGCCCACCTGCTGCTGTATGCCGTAGAGCTGCTGCTGGTATTCGTAGTCGATATTGATGAGTGCCTGCTGCTTGTGGCGCGCCAGTTCTACGGTTTGCATTCCGGCGCGGGCTGCGATGGTGATCTGGGCATCGTAGGCTTTGGCTGTCTCTTCGCGCTGCCGCTGGTATGCGGCTTTGATGCCGCTGAGGCCGATGGGTGTGTCTGTGAGCTGTCGGGTTTTCTCGGCGATGGCAGCGCGGTCGCGCAGGAGTTGCATTTCGCTCTGGCGTATGGTGTCGGCAGCCTGGCGCTGCAACTGCTCGCGCCGGTCGTTGGAGTAGATGTCTATCTCGGCCAGGTTGTCGGCGTAGTCGCGGTGTATCTGTAGCAGTTGCTGGTGGTGTGCCTCGTTGACCTCCATCATATATGCGTCGTGCTGCTGCTGTGTGATGTCTTGGCTGAGGAGTGCGCGCTCGAGCGTGTCGGCCTGCTGTTGATAGTATGTGGTTTCGAGTTGGAGTCGCCGGTCGCGGTTGTCCTGCTCTCGCGCGACGACGGCATCCTCGATGTCGTCGAGGGCTTTGGTGAGGTCTGCCTCGCCCTTAGCCTTCATCTCTTTCAGTCGGGTCAGTTCTTTTTCGTCGCTTGCACTGGTGGCCGCCGCCAGTTCCTCGGCCTTGGCTATACGCTCCTGGGCAAAGCGTTCCGCCTCGCGTGCCTTCTCTATGTTGATTTCAGTCTCCAGCTGCTGCTCTTCCCTGCCGTTGGCCTCTATCTGTGCCATACGTGCGTCGTGCTCGGCTTGCAGTTCCTTGAGGGCTTTCTGCGCCGGGCTTTCCTTGTGGGTGTTCCCCGTCTTCTTCGGGTCGGCATAGCGGTTGCCGGTTGTGGTGGGCTTCGTCGGTGTGGTGGGTGTTACTGCCTCGACAGCTGTGATTTTATCCACGAGGAGATTCTGTTCCTCCCCTCTCGTCTTGCGACGCGTTCGGGTAGATTCATATCTTGCACTTCGCTTAGCGTACTCTTGTTTGAATTTTGTATTTTTGTCTAAATTCGACCCGCCAATCTTCACTCCATTTACATAGCCAGCCACCATTTCAAGGTTCTTCTCATCTTGAGAACGAGCCTCTAATCTGTCATATTTAGATTGGTTTTCATCCAGCCATTTTCTATCTTCTTCCTCTTGTTTCTCGTCCTCATAGTCTTCTTCTGCAAGCTGTTCCAGTCGCTTATTATAGGCATGGGCTTTTGCCGCTCCTATGATTTGTTTTTGCAATCTTTCGTAGGCATCGGCTGCTTTTCCTGCCAGTATCTCCTCGGTAGTGAGGTTGGCAAACCATTCGGGATATTTTTTCTGGAGCATCTCGGCTGCTATACGACGCTGCTCGATGGCGAGCGTCTGGTTTTGGGTGGCTTTATAGAGGTTATCGAGCATGGCTTTCTCCTTGGCACCCTCGGCTTCGGCCTCGGCCGTGATCTTGTTGACCTTGGCTTGTGCGTCTGCAGCCTCTTCTGACTTGGATGTCCACAATGCCACGGCGGTGGCCACTAATGACACGGCAGATAAGAATGTGGCGAGTGGATGCGCCTTAATGAGTGCGAATAGTTTTTTGATGCCGGCGCTCGCCTTGCCTACCGCTACTGAGAATATGTTGTTAGCCTTGGTGGCTGTTCCTGTGGCTACGGTATCGGCGATCATCGCTTTGGTTTTGAGTTTGGCAGCCGCTTCCGAGGCGAGCAGTGCTACCTTGAATGCCGTGACAGACACGATGGCGGGTGTCAGCCATTTCAAGAATGTGCCGATATTATCTATGACCCACCCGATGGCTTCAAAGACCTTGGTGATGGCATCGACGAGCAGTTTGAGTATGCCCCGGCTGTCGTACAGTCGCAGGATGAGTCCCTCGATGGTAGAGGAGAGGATGGCGAGCGACCCGCGCACGTTGTCGCCCATCTCCTCGCTCATTTGGTCAAAAGCCCCCTGACAGTCGGTCACGTTGTCGCGTAGCGTCTTGATGTTGTCGGCTCCGTTGAGGAAGGTCTGGAAAGCGGCCACGCTGCGTTTGTCGGAGAGTTCGAGCGCCTCTGCGAGGTTGATGCCTTCGGCCTGTAGTTTCTGGAGTCCGGCGACGAGGTCGTCGAGGTTGTGCACGGGTTGTCCGAGTGCCTTGGCGAGTTTGCCGGAGGAGTCGGCCATGTTGAGCATGAGGTTGCGTATGGCTGTGGCAGCAGAGGATGCGTCGAATCCGGAGTTGGCGAGCTGTCCGAGGAGCGCGGTGGTCTCTTCGAGTGTGAATCCGAAGGAGTTGGCTACGGGTCCGACGGTGGAGAGTGCGTTTTCGAGGTATGAGAAGGAGAGTGCGGATGACGTGGTGCCGATGGCCATGGCAGAGACGGCGCGCCCCGTTTCGTCGGCGTTCATGCCGAAGATGCGCAGTGCTGCTCCGGTGAGTGCGGCTGCGCTGCCGAGGTCGGTATCTACGGCTCGTGCGAACTTGAGCACCTCGGGTGTCATGGCCTTGATGTCTTCCTTGAGGAAACCGAGCTTAGCGAGTTCCACCTGCAGGCTGGTGACTTCGCCGGCGGTGTATGAGGTGGTGGCACCGAGCTGTCGTGCCTGCTCGGTCATGTCGGCGATGCCCTCCTTGGTGGATTGCATGATGGCGGCGAGCTTAGACTGCTGCGCCTCGAAGTCGGCGATGACGTTGAAGGCGTTTTTGAAGGCGTTGGCAAAAGTGGAGAGGATGGACTGTCCGACGTTCCACAAGGCACCCTTGACAGCCTCTATCGGCTTAGAAATGTCTTTTAATTTTTCCCCAAAACTCTTTGAACTTGACACGGCATTTCTGTATGCTTTGGCTGTACGCTCCAATTCCTGCTCCAGTTCCTTGTATCGTTTGGGGTCAGTGGCCTTGGATGTGTTGCGCAACTCACGCTGCAGATTTCGCATTTCCTTGGCCAGTTGGTTGGCGGTCATCTGCGACTTATCCAACTGCCGGGTAAGCAGCTTCTGCTTTTCCTTATTCTCAGAGATGATTTTATTGTTGGCAGTGATCTTCTGATTGAGTTCGTCCAGGCGTTTTTTATAGTCGGATGAACTATTGTCAAGTTCACCCATCTGCTTGCGGAACTCCTTATTCTGTTTTTCCAGTTCGCGCGTGCTCTCTGTAACGTTATGGATTTCCTTCTGAGCTTGCGACGCATTGAGCGTCACCACCCAGTTGATATAATCGGTCTGAATTTTATTGCCTTTTGCCATGTCGAGTTGTCATTTCTTTGGCAAAAATAAGTGAATGATAAAAAAAGTAAAAGGACAAAACACCATGGTTTAGAAAAAAGTTGACGTAAGGTTTGGCAATGTAGAATAAAACAGCTATATTTGCAATGTAAACACCAATAATCCACTGATATGGAAACTGACACACTCTTATTTATTATATACCTTGTGGTTAATTTTGTGCTTCAACTGCTTTTCTCCTGCACAAAATATTGGCCGAAGAACCATTTCAGGGCTTGGCTGTTCTTTTGCGCGACTATCATATTTACCCCCATCATCATGTTCCCATTACAGTATCTCATCATCAGAATAATGAATTCTGAATGCGATGCCAATTATCCTATCTCTTATCCATGAGTGTCTGAAATGTATAAATAACTTGATTCTCTGCTATCCGTTCAAGATAGCAGTTTTTTATTTTTTATTTCAAATAAGCCCCTGCCCGGATGAGTTCGTCGCGTATCTGCTGTGCCATCTCGTCGGTGAAGCCGTATTTGATGCGGTTGAGCACCTGGTGGTAGAGGATGCCATACACCTGGCGGTTGTAAATCTGGTGGTTGCCGAATCGCTTCATGTCGAGGAACCGAAGGTAGAGCGGCACGTCGGCGGTGGTGCGCACCCCCTGGCCGTCGCGACTCACGCTAAAGCGCCGGGCGGCCAGCGCGTCGCGCAGATGTCCGGTGCGTCTCTTCACACGTTCCGGCATTGACAGGTTGCCGTAGATGCGCTGCTCGGCTATTTCGAGCTGCTTTCGGTATATCTCTTCGATGCCCCGTGAGAGGGTGGTTATCGCATGGTCTATGTTCATCGTTTAGGGTTTAGGGTTGAGTGTTTAGTGTTCATTTTATAAATGAGAACCCGAGACTCCATCCTGCCATCATGCCGAAGGAGTCGCTTTCGGGCAGTGTGGAGAGGCTGTTCAGATCTAACTCGCCGAGCACGGGACATCCCATGGCACTGTCGGCCAGAAGCAAGGCCTTCACCTGCTCCATCAGCGGTTGTGTCTCTTTGAGGATAGCGTAACTGCCCCCTCGCTGGGCATCGTACTTGGCCATGACGAACACAATGCCCACGTGCCGCTCGTAGAGGGCATCGACCACGCGCCCCTCGGTGCCGGCACTGGGCACTACTACGAACAGTACGGGCGACTCGTCACGCCCCAGTGCGCCGATGCGCTTGCTCATGTCTTGATCGACGGTCACATACGCTGTCTGACGTATGCCTGGCACCCGGCGGGCTACGCCCTCCCAGTATGCCTCATAATCTTGTAATGATACCATGCTTTGTTTAGGGTTTAGGGTTTAGGGTTTAGGGTTTAGGGTACAGTGTTTAGTGTTCTTACACTTTGTTGAGGGTTGAGGGTTGAGGGATTAGTGTTTGTTGTTGAGGGTCTCGAACTTGCATTTATACAGGTAGAGGAGCACATCCCACATGGGGGCGGCGGCGACGCCGGTCATCGGACCGAACACGCCCTGCTGTGCCACCTCCATGGCGATACCGCTCCAGCCCGTCTTGTCGTCGGCACGCGAGCCTCCGCCCTTGCGGAAGAGGATGCCGAAGTCTATCTGTGCCCCGTTGACCTCTATCGGTTCGTTGACGATCTGCCGCCACACCTCGGCCAGCATGTTCACTGCATGGATGACCAGCAGGCGTGGCGGTCGCGGCGGTGCGTCGGCGGTGGCGGCATGGTACATCTGCCGTGCTATCTGCTCGTAGATTGTACCGAGCGCCTCGGTGTCGGTCGTGCGGCGTGCTTCATCAAGCAGTGTGAGACTGTCGGTGAATGCTCCGAAGGTCATGCCGTGGAGCATGTCGCCGGGGCCGTGCCATCCCATGAAATCGGGCAGCATCTGCTTGCCGGTGAGCAGACGTGGCGACAGCACGGCGACGCCATCCCTGACCTCGGTGTCGTAGAACCCGTCGGTGCATGACATCAGCCGGGCGGCCTCGGCCGCGATGGCGGGCTGGTAGGCTGTATAGTCGGTCTTCAGTCCTAACAGGTGACTGAGCCACGCCACACGCAGCACCTCCATGCTGATGGCACCGCCTTGATAGAGCGCGGCAAGCGAGAGCCAGCGCACATATTGGTCGGCGGTCAGCTCTTCCAAATATTCGGGTATTTCCCTTTTCTTACCTCGGAATTGTACTTTCATACGCTACGCTGTTCATGGGAATTGATCATCCTATTCTATCGCTATCCAGGTGGCGGTGTAGGAGAGGTCGTCGGTCTCGTAGTCATACTCAGCCCACCACGACGGGGCGCTGCCCTCCCCGTTGATCAACACCGAGACAGACACCTTGGCGGTGGCATGATACGTGCGATGGAGGAAAGCACCAGCCGACGGCGGCACCTCTTCTATGACCAGGGTGTCGGTCGCTGGCGTGGGCTCGCTCTTGGTGTATTCCTCGTCGTGTGGTGTGGCACTGCCCGTACTGCCGCTATATTCGCGTCGTGCCGTCTCTTTCGCCTGCTGTTCGCATTCCTCGATCCATGAATCCAGAGCCGTCTGGAAGTTGTCGCTCTCCAAGAACCAGTGGCAGGTCTTCAGGTCTGTGGGATGGGTGATGCCCTGCTCGGTGTCGATGTCGGCGGCATCATGCAGCCGCAGGGTGCGCAGGCTGAGCGTAGCGGGGATATCGGCACCAGCCGGTAGCGTGTATTGCATCTTATCGTAGAGCAGCCGCTGCCCCTGCAGTGCGACAGGTGTGAGCATGTCGGCGGAGCGCAACACGGGCATGGGCAGTCTCACATCGACCTCGACCGCGCGCCAGGCGTGCCGCAGGATGGCATCGTAGCCTCGCCAGAACAGGGCGAACAGTCCGTCGGTGAACTGGAAGGAGAGCGAGAAGGGAAAGTCTTGTCCGTCGGTCGTCTTCATACGGTCGCCTATGTAATCGTAAGGAAACGAAGACCCGAAAGTAGCAATCCTCTGCCCCATGACAAGGGGGAAGGCGATACAGAACGCCAGGGGGGAGTCGGCTGTGACGGCATCTTTGCTCTTGGCGTTGGCCACATACGTGTGGCGGTGCGATGTGCCACAGAGATAGAGCGGCACGATGCGCATTGGTGGCATCGTAGAAGCCACGACTGGCACACATTCGTCGTCGCTCGACAGCTCCTCTTTGTCCACGCCCGGGGTCTGACGGTCCCAATCGAAGAACGACGTTCCTACACGCGACACCTTCCTATCTTCTTTTGAAGCCGTGTCATAGCGCAGCCAGTTGTTCGTGTTGCGCGCCCAGATATACGACGCAGTCGGGGCATCTCTCACAGTAGCCTCCCACTCCATGTCGACGACTTGCAGGCTGGAGCCGTTGTAGAAATCCTCGAAACGCGGCTTGGGCGGCGCGGCACTCGTAAGCGAAGTCTTCGCACTGAGCACCAGCTGGCGGGGCTTCTCGTAAGAGATGGCGGGACGTGAAGTGATGAACGCGTCGAGCGCAAGGGCCGGACTATCGGCCACGATGTCACGTATGAGCCGGATGTTGGCCGTTTTGTCGTCTGTGTTGACGGTATAGACCATGCCGAAGCGGACGAACAAGGCATTGAGCAGATCCTGGACGGTGCAGTCGGGCAGCAGGTCGGCATAATGGAGCGAGGCACGGACACAGGCATCGGCGGTGTTGTGCAGGATGACAAGCTGGCTGAGCGACTCCTCGTCTTTGAAAGGATTGGTCTGCAGCGCATAGCCGGACCCCTGAAAGAGAAGCTCGAGAGTCTCGCCCACCCTTAGGAACGGAGCCACGCCGTAGCCCTGTGGCAATGTCACCTGCGAGGGGGTGCCGTTGATGATCTGCGTCTCTGTGCGCCGCTCGCTGACAAGCGACTCCTGCCCGTCGTCATCCCGCAACTGATTCAAGAAGATAGGATACGATGTATTTTCGTGAGTGTCGTCAGCCACCTGCACGGTGAACACCTCGTAGGGCGCATCGGTCACGGTGCCGGCACACACTCCAGCCATCCGCTGACAGAGCGCGGCCACAGACTCGTATTCCTCTTTCGGCCATTGTAGCGAGCGCAGCTGAGTGTCCTGCCACCGGGTGTATGCCTCTGCGTTGTCGAAACCGATATTGAGCGTGATGCCCTTCTCTTGCGAGGCCTGCACGATATTCATAGTGCCTGAGCGGATATGTGCGCCGTTGACGACACGGCATGGCAGGCCGGTAGTCTGCACGTCGGCATCAAGCCGGTGCGGGAATCCCACGAGCCTGACATTATGCGGCGTGCAGGGTATGGTGACGGGCACAGTCTGGCAGCCCCTGTCGTTCATGACGGGACTGGTATCGTCGGTCTGCATGGTGAAGTCGCCGCCCAGATCCAGAGACTCGTTATTGATTTCGATTCGCATAGGTTACAATAAATAATCACGCCCCAAAACGTTAAATGGTCATTGGTCAGAACGTAATGCCTTTTGACTGTATGGTCACACCTGGCACATAGAGTTCTGCCGGCGGCTCGTCCATCAGTGCTATCAGGTCGGCCAGGTGCTGCAGCTGGCTTTGCGCATCCTGCTCCAGACTGGCTGCCACACTCTCACGGGCACTTTTCTCTGCACGCAGTTTGTCGCGCACGGTGGCACTCTGCTGCACCTGCACCACACCGTTGGGCAGTACCTCGACGGGCAGACGCTCCACCGCCTTTTTCATGGTGAGCAGGGCCAATGGCCGGCGCACAGCGTCGCCGATGGCCGACTCCACCTCTTCGTCGCCGGCAAGCAATGACTCATATCGGCCGGTGGTGATGATGGGGATGATGTGTGCCTGCTGCACTTCACGGATCATCGGTATCAGGGTCAGAAACAGTCGGTGGCTGCCGATATGATAATAATCGTCAAACGCCTCCTTGCTTCGGATAAGCAGACGGTTCAACCCCTTGCGCTTGGCCGATGCTGTCCAGAAGTCGGGCGCATACGCATCGAGCAGAGCCACCAACGCATCGACGGCTTCGTATGCCATGTTGCGGATGTTGTCCTCGTCCTTGAACTCCTGCGAGGCCGTCAGTCCCTGTTCATTCTCACCCAGCCGCTTGTTGCGACCGCTGTTGCCGTGTTGTGCCTCTAAGGTGGGGATGACGCGCAGCCAGGTGAACATGGCCGCCGCCTGTTGCGCCAGGCGCACACACTCGATGGTTTCAGCCGGTTCAACTGCTCCGCTGTGGTAAAGCTGGCAGATGGCAGAAGTCACGTCGCTGCCGATGATGCCCGACAGTTCGCGCAGTCCCAATGGCAATATCGGTTCCCATTTGTCAAAATTCAGGTCAGCGTCTATCAGTCCGAGCACCGACACCAGTTCACGGCTACCGTCGCCGTCTTTATTAAATAATGTGTTCATGGTCTTGGGGATTAGATGTTCTCTTTCATTCTCGCATCCGGGCTTACGTTGGCCTCTGCCTCCACCACCGGGCGGTACAGTCCGGCTTTCAAACGGCGGTCGGGGTGGTTGGCCTGCAGGTATTCCTGGACGGGGCGGCACAGCACCATGTCAGGGATGGCCGTCTCGCTGGCATTATACACTTTCAAGCTGTACAGTTTCTCACTGCCGCTGCTCAATTTGTTTTCGATGATGAGGTTAGAGAGCACAGGGTCGAGTCCGAAACCGCTGGTGGCCGCCGCGTCGGCTTTGTTGCTGATGGCTATTTGGGCATCCACGTAGTCCTTGATTTTCTTGTCGAGCGGCTGCACCGTCCATCCGTTGAAGGCACCGGCCTCCACATCCCAGAACTTGGTGGTGTGCATATACTTGCCCACGTTCTCTTCGCCCGCCACCTGACTGGCGAATTTCTCCATGGCTGCATCCTTGAACTCTTCCAACATCTTCGGACTGTATGGCTCGCCCGTCTTGGCGCATATCTCCTTGATGCGCTCCTCGGCACGGTCCCAATATGACTGCGGACTCTCGATGTGAAGCGAGATGGCACTGGCGTTCTTGTTGTACGAGATGAGGATGTCGGCCAGACCGCCTGCCAGCTCCAGCCATTTGAATGCACCGAGGTAGCGCGGCGTGCTTATCCAGTCCTTGCAGAAGCTGTAGATGTTGTAGTACTTCACCGACACGGCATGGCGAAACGGATGGCGGCTGTCGAACACAGGATAGCGGTGCATCTTTGCAGGGTCGGGATAGGGGAAGTCGCCCACGACCACCTCCCGAGGCGTGTCGGCATCGTCGGGAGGATACACCAGCCGGCACTTCTGGTATGGGATATGCTCCAGCCGCACCAACCGTCCGGGCAGTCCGAGTCGTGGGCCTCGGTTGCGGATGAACTTCACAAAGAACCCCTGCATGTGGGTCAGGTCCACCAAGCAGCGATGCAGCACCGACTGCCAGTCCCACGCCTCCAGCTCGCCTTGTATGTCCTCATCGACCAGCCACCGGCGGTAGAACCTGTTGGTCGCCTCATCTACGGCATCCTCATACAGCCGCGGACCGTCGCCCCACTGCAGCCCGGCTATCTTACCCATGATACCCTCGCCGGCATAGAAGTGGTCGAGCAGTTCTGCCACATGGTCGGGCAGCATATTGTTGTCGCCCATGGGGATGATATCTACACCGCCCACGGTCATCCGGCGGCGCAGGTAACTGCCGCCGCCACTCAGTTGGATGCTCGACGGTTCCCAGCCCTTGCCGCGACCGCCGATGCTGAATGAATAGAGGTGGCCGTCAGACTCTGCCAGCCCGAAGTTGCCACTGCGTCGTATCTTCATTGTTTTTCTCTGGTTATGGTTTCTCTAATGCAACACCACTCGCTCGCCGTCCACCTCCATCACTAAGCAGAGCCAGCAGTTCAATGCCCGGCCTGTGTCGGTGTCAGTCAGAAACAGCTTATCATCGGCATGGTCTATCTTCTCGTCACCGGCTTTCTGACGGAGGCGGGCATGTTCTATATACACCATGTCACCACCCCGTTGCGTCGCACGGTTCCATTTACGGAACTTCAGGCGGAAGGTGCCGCCCGCGGTTGATATCTGTCGCATCTTGCGCACTGCCATGTATAGGTCTGTCATCTCTTCATGGTGTTGGTGATAGGGCAAAGATAATGATGTCTGGCTCTATAGGAAAAGACAGCGTATCTCTCACGCAGAGGGGGATGGATACCGCCCTGAGGGGAGGGGTTGGGGTCATATATCACCCCCAGGGGGGTGGGCAATTGCCTTGTGCCTTCTGAGTGGGCCGGCCTGCGATGTGTGTCACGTTTTTGACTTTTTTCATTTTTATACGTCAAACCGCTGATTTTCAGCCTGTTTTTTGAAAATAGACCAAAATTTTGCCCCAAAAAGTGCATTTTTCTGCCATTTTTGGCCGTTTTTTGGCCGTTTTTGGCTGTTTTTTGGCTGTCTTTTGGCCGTTTTTCAGTCGTTTTTCGCACGTTTTTCGCACGTTTTTCGCACGTTTTTCAACTGTTTCTTGCATCAAACCAGGCATCGACGGCACCGATGTTGCCTCCCGTCTGCTTACCCTTGACCAGTCGCAGCCACTCGGTGCGCATCATCAGGTATTTGAAGGCGTCGCTGAAGTTGGTTGAGTTCATGGGCAATTTCTTGGGGGCGAGTTTTTCGCTCTTCTTGACTTTATACACGGCTTTCAACTTTCCCGTATATCTGATTTCGGCCTTGGCCTTCTCGATGCTTGACATCAGTTCTCGGCAGTTGGGTGCGTCTATCAGCAGTTGGGGCAGTCCGGGAGTCTTGCCCTCCATCAGCACCTGCATGAAATCATATTCCGCCTCCTGACGGATGACGGCCTGCTTACGGCTCATCAGGCGCACCGTCCATCCCGTGCGCCGGCCGGTGCCGTCCTTTTCGATAGCCTCCTTGATCTTCGACGCATAGTCCTCCTTTTGCGCCTGGTAGTTATTGCCGGCACGGTCGTAATACAAACGCAGTTCTTTACACGTTTGGCTGTCGAAGAACCTCAGGAACTGGTCGGCCAGTTCACGGAACCATCCGGGCGGTATCTCGTAGAGCGATTTGTGAATGCGGTAGCGCTGGCCGTCGCGCTGGGCAATAACCAGCGAGAGCATGTTGCCGAAGTCCATGCCGCCGTCGAGCGGTTCGTCTGGGCGCAGGTGCTTCAATTCGCGGCTGCTGTATGCCGCCTCGCCTGAAGCTGTGCCGGAGTATTTGTGCTCTTCGCCGAAGCGCACATAGAAACGGAGGTCGCGGCGCAGTCCCGGCTTCATGCCGATGACCGATTTCAGAAACTCGTGCAACTCCAGAGTGCCGTTATAGAGCCGCTCCACATATTCGGGCGTGAGTATGTCGATGTTGATGAGCGATGAGGTGTTGATGAAAAAGACGGCACCCTTCCTCATCTTCAGAAGCCCTCTGTCAAAATATTCTATCTGCCTTTCCAGAGATCGTAACAGCCGTGGCGAGGGCTTGTCGCGGTGCTCCTCACGCACCAGGGCCGTGAGCAGCCTGTTGCGCTCCGACGCCGCCATGATGATATGTTCAATCAGTATCGGGTTCATCTCGCTCACATAGCGGAAGTACCAATCATCTTCGCCGTCGCCGGTATCGGGCATGTCGGTGGTGATGGTCAGACCGAGAAACAGATGCGACGCGCCATAGCTGATGGCATCGCCACGCAGGATGGGCAGTGCCCGGTTGGCCTTCACCTCCCTGGCATATTTCACCTCGTCGAAGAACAGATGCACGACCGATTTACCAGCCAGTAGCGAGGGATTGTCGAGCGATCCGAGAAACAGGGTGCTACCGTTGAAGAAGGTATAGACCCGGTGGTAGTCGTTCACGATGATGGAGCACTTGTTGCGCCACGACTGGGGCGGGCGTGTGTTCTTCACATAATGCACGCCCTCTATCCATCCCATCAGCTTCCAGCCGTTCTCCACGGCTGGCATGATGTTGTTCTCTAAATTGGCGTAGGTGTTGCCCACCACAGCCAGAGGCGCGCCTGGCATTTCATGTACGCAGCGGTACATCCTTCGTGCCTGTATCACCGTCGATTTGGCGGTACCGCGGCCGCACACCGCCACGAGCACGGTGGTGTCTGTCCAGTCGGTGAGCACTTGCAGGATATGTCCGTAGCGCACATCTGCGTCATTCGCCGCTCCCTTGGTCTTCAGGCTCACTGAATTCTTTGATGTCATAGAGCATACGTCGTTTAAGGTCGAATTTCTTGATGCGGGCATCTTCTTTCACGTTTTCACGCACGGCCATAGGCACATCGGGTATGGCGTCGATGAATTCCTCCAGCCGCTTGCGGTCGGTGGCCGGCACACCCATGTCTTCGGCCTCGGTGGTATAGATGACCACGGGCCGTTGTGCCAGCAGTTCTTCGGGGATGGCTTGTTCCTGTTCCTTGAAACAGCCACGCAGGTCGGCGGCCAACTTGAGGTAGGCTCTCGCATCGGCCATCTTGCCTACGGCAGCGCATGCCATCGACAGGTTCTCGGCCTTCTCGGCATAGAGGTTGGCGAAAGCCCGTGGGCGTATGTCGTCGGTGTCATAGAAGAAATTGACGGCATCGGCATATACTTGTCGGGCCTGCCAGTCGCTCAGTCCGTAGGCCTCGCTCTTGAGCAGACGTATGATGCCGGCCTTGGTCACGACTCGTCCGTTGGCTTTCATCCGCGCCCTCAGTCCGCGCACCATCTCCATGAGCGAGAAGTATTCACGCTCTTGCGGTGTCAGGTTGTCGAGCGACCCTGTGCTCAGTATGCGCTGTATCTGGTTGATGTCCATCCGGTCGAAGTCCACCCTCGACGGTTTGGCTTTAACTATTTTCGTCGTCATCCATTTCTGCAATGATTCGTTGGTATTCGATGCCTGCCGTCGCTTCCATGATATCGGTGATTTTGTCGTGCTCGCCGCAGAGCTTGGCAGACACCTTTTTTATTTTGTCGATGTAGCCGGTGGCGTCCTGCGATGGTGCTGCCGGCATGGTGTCTTTGTTGGGTTCGGTCATACTGGGGTATTGAAGTGTGACAGTCGTTTCTCCGCGCTGGCGATGGTGCGCTGCAGGGCAGCTCTCTGATGGGCGGCCTCGCTCCGGTCGCAGGGGTGTGCGTCAGCTCCCAAAAGCGATATCAACCGGGCGAGGGCCGCCCTCGCAGTGTGTATTGTGGCGGTCAGTTTTTTTTTCTTCTTTCCACCTCTGCTTCCAGGGCGGTCTTCTCTGCCTCCCATTTATCGATGAGGGTTTGCGCATCGGCCTGGCGAGACTCGTCGTCACCCGCCGCAGTGTATTTCTTTTTGGCTTTCGACAGGTTGGACCGTGCGTTGGCCAATGCGCGCTGCACATCTATGTCGCTCATGTTCTCGAAGCTGCCAGCGGCCATGAAGACCTTCACCTTGGGATGCCGTCCGAGCAGTGTGCCATGGTCGCGGTAATGCTCCAGCTCATCCCAGATGGCATGGTTCTCGATGTAGTTCTCTACGATGTCCGCCGCCTCTTTCTCGGCCGCTGCATCCGCTTGGCTGTCTGGCATCACGACCAGACGGGCGTGGGCCTCTTTGTAACGCCCATAGGCGGTGAAGAGGTCGGCCACCAGCACCTTCAGCACATCGGGGCAGCTCTCTTCGTTGAGGAACGGGAACCGCTCACGAAAGCGGATCACCTTGGTGGCCGTTTGGTCGTTTTGGGGGTTGACCGTTTGGTCGTTTTCTGGAGGGGCCGTTTGGGGGTTGGTGTCCGAGGATGGTTTGCCTGTACGTTTCAGGCGGCGCATCTCATCATCGGTCAGTCCGGCTATTTTGCGCAGTTCCTCTACGAGTATGCCACGTGTCTGTACACTTTCGCCTCTCAGGCGGAACATCTCTTTGTACATTCTGTTGACCCCATAGCGGTCATAAAGTGCCACGCCCTCTGCCCATGGGCGCAGCCCTTTGAGCCAGGTTACTATTTCTTGATGAGTAATCATAAAGTTCAATGTTCAAAGTTTTGGGGAGTTTGGGAGTTTAGACAATAGTTGTCACTGGAAAACTATTCTCTTACCTCTTACCCCTTACCTCTTACTTCTAAAGAACCCCCGTCACGTCTGTCAGGGTCGGTGCGGGGGTTCGCGGGTCGGAGGAGGTTGTTCGTTTATGCGGGCCATCGGCTCTGCTCGATCCATTTGAGCGCGTCGCCGCCGGCGTCGTATGCGCGGAGGGTGAGCTGCGCTCCGGGTTGCGCGCTCCATGCCACACCGCCCTTCAGCAGGATCTGAGAGCCGGAGGCCACAGTGGGCGCGGTGCCCGATGTCACACCCATCAGGGTGATGACCTTGCCGTGGCTGCCGCCCTCGATGGCGTTGACGGCTGCCGCCGCGTCGCCGCCGGTCAGCTGGTACTGGCCTTCGCCGGCAAAGGTGACCGAGGTGGATGCAGCTGCTACCACCGACACAGGCACCTCCAGCGTGTCGGTACCACGGTAGATGGCGATATCGTCGCCCTTAGACACCTGTGCGAAAGTCATCTGCGATGCGTTGGCCTCGTTGCTGCCGGTGTATTCCACTGCCAACTGGCAGGGGTTGCAGGGGCTGCCGATGAGGTCGGCTGGTTCGCCGTTGCAGTAGCGCACCACGACGATGACATTCTTGCCGAGCCAGTTCTGCTTGAACTCGCGTATCTCCTGGCTGTTGCCTGGGTGAGAGAAGAGCACCTGCGGGCGGTAGCCTTGTGCGTCGGCGTCGCCCTCGCTGTTAGACTGTATCTGCGCCGTACCCGGTGTCAGATACACTTGCACGGCATACTTGCCGGCTTTCATCACAATGTCATCTTCTATGACGACACCCGCGGCGTTGCGCTGAGGGAACGAAGCGATGTCATCGACATCGTAGATGACGATGGCGTCTTTAGGATTGATTCCCTTGCCGGGCATGCCGGACGGTTTTCTGATGTTCGCTTTAACATAAGTCATGGCTTTATGGTTTTAGAGTATAATAACTTAGGTGTTATGCACGGCTTACCTCGAAGAACTTGTTGCCGGCGCCTTTCACCAGTTGGATGGAGTGTCCCTCGCTGAGTGTCATGGCTGCGGTGAGCACGAAGTTGCCGCTGTTGGCGATGGTGCTGGCATAGGTACTGCCGCTGCCGTAGATGGTATAGACCACACCGGCTTCTGCGTCATCCAGACTGGTGATGGCGGTAGCCTTGGTGTTGGTACCGGTGACGAACTCGGTGCCGCCCTGCACGCTGGGCGTGGTGTCGTCGGCTGCGAAGGCGATGACATTGGCAGCTGCGGTGGAGCGCTCCAGTTCGATGAACTTGCCGTCGGCGCGTTTCATCATGGTGATGGTGTCGCCCACTGACGGCTCCCAGTCGGCACTGATCAGACTGAACTTCTCCTCTTTCACGATCTGCACGCCATAGGCGGTGCTGCCGCACTGGATGGTGAAGGGCACGCCAACGATTGCGCCTGTGACATCGGTGATGGTCAGCAGCGATGTGTTGGCCACGGTCTTCACCGACTGGTGGGTGCTCACATCGGGGTTCTTGTCCTTCTCGCCCTCGATGAAGAGGGTGGCCGGACGGTCGTTCTCGTTGCAGAAGATGAGCTGGCGGTCGTAGCCCATCTCGGCGCGGTCGGTGTATTTGTAGCCCACGGCCACAGCCCACACCGACTCTTTCCAGTTGGCCCACACCTTGAGCGTCCAGTCTTGCTGCTCGATATTGAATCGCACCATCTCGCCAGGCACATGCTCATAGAGACGGATGTTGCCGTCGAGCGTCCAGATGAGCCGCTCATGCTCATCGGCATTGGGGATGCTGACGATACGCACCGACGGGTACTCCTTCACGTACATGATATCGGCCTTGTAGTCCATGTTCTGGCCATAGACCGTCTCGTTGTACTTATGGTACCACACCACCATCTTCGACGGCATGTAGAGCACCAGTTGACCGCTGTCGCGCAGCACGGCGGGAATCATGCCCGTGCCCTGGTAAATCTTCTCGCCAATGTTGGCGGGGGTGATATCGCCCAGCACGAAGGGCTTGATTTGATACACCGTCTGCGCACTGTTGATGTCGGTGTGGCCATCCACCTTTTTGCGGATGAACTCATAGAGTCCGTCGGCGGCTCCCATGGCACTGCCCGGCTCGCCAACGACGGGGTTCTTGCGCACACCGTTGATACGGCGCAGCTCACGTTCGTTGTGCAGTTTCTTGGCGGTCTCGGCCAGGATGAACTCGATGAACGACCACTTGATGACCTGCGAGCCTTCACGGTTGAGCGAGCCAATCCAGGTCTTCTCCAGTTCTTTCAGATTCTTGAACTTGTGGGCGAACATCACGTCAAACATACGGAGCGTCTCATCGTCGAAGGTGTATCCGCCCTTGACCACATCGTCGAAGTCGCTCGATGTGTTATCAGCCTGCGAGAACTCACCCAGCCAGATGTTGGCCAGCGTGGCGAGGTCCTGGTATCCGCTCTCCAGCGGGAACACGCTCTCCAGAGAGGGCAGTTCACGCAGGAACGACTGCAGGCGGTCTTGCCAAGGCACGCGGTAGAAAGCGCCGAGGTCGTCCTTCAGGCGCGTGTAGTCGATGCTGCTGGCCACCGGCTGCGCCACCATGATGCCCTGGCGTGCGAGCAGCGCAGCCTTGGCGCGCTGGTTGTATGCACGGTCGAGTGCGAACATGTCGCCGGCGAGACCGCCCAGCTGCTGCTCGTCGCTCAGATTGAAGCCCACGCCGCCAGCCTGGTGCTGCGCCCCCCGTCCGGGATCTTCCTCAGCGGCGGCGGTGAGGATCTGCACACGCTGCTTCAGACTGGCTATCTCCTGGTTCTTCTTCTCTATCGCGGCGGTGTCGGCCTCATGCGTCTGGTTGAGCTGACCGATCAACTCTTGCGCTGCACTGAGGCGGGCGGTGGTGTCGCTGAGAAGTCCTTGTAAGACGGCCTGACGGGTGTTGCCCTGAGCGTCGGCGGGTTCCTCCTCTCCGGCGAATCCGTTGGCCAGTGATTCCTTGAAGGCACCGAGGAACGAGTCCGAGAACCCGTAGTTCTTCAGTGCGGCGGTCTGCTCATCGGTAAGGGTGTCCTTACCGTCTTCCTTCTGCCATTCCTTCAGTCCGAGGATGGCAAGGATGCTTGCTGCGAATGTCTTGAATTTCATATAAAAACAAAGTTGGTGTTTATTTTTTAGTGTTGCGTGCTAATTTTTTTCACGGTGTCTTGGGCCAGCACCCACCGTGCGGCATCTTCGAGCGTCCCTATCTGGTCGATGTAGCCGGCGGCCACGGCTTCTTCGCCGGTGAAGGTGGCTCCACGGAAGAGCGGCTGTTGCGGGTCGTATTTGACATTCAGGTATCGTGCCACCGCCTGACTCATAAACAGATGGTCGTCGGCGAGACGCTGTTTGATGATCGTCTCGTCGCCCTGCTCCTCGATGTCGCGAAACCATTTGTTTTTCAGGTCGGCGGCGTCGGGGTATATCTCACGGTAGTCGATGCCGTTTTGCTGGTAAAAGCCTTTGAGACTCTGGTATGTGACCATGACACCGACGCTTCCGACCTCGCCCATGGGCGATGCGACGAAGGTGCGCCCGGCAGCGCTGCCGATCCAGAAATGAGCGGAGGCCATGACCCCTGCCACGTATGCAGCCACGGGTTTGGGGGCATTGGCTATTTTCTCTGCCACGATATCTACGCGGCTGATCATGCCGCCGGGGCCGTTGATCCATAAGACGACGCCCGCGATGCGGTCGTTGCGCATGGCTGCATCGATGTATTGCTCCAGCCGGAGTGTCTCCCAGCTGTAGAGAGGTCCATCAAGAGTAATCACTCCGACGCTGCCGGAGGGGATATCGGTGTCTGAGAGCTCATACCTGGCTGCCAGATAGGGGTCGGCTGCGTATGCTCTCACGGGATTGGAGCTGAGCAGCCGGGATGCCGCCTCTATCTGCCCGCTCTTGATGGCTTGCAGCAGCACGACGGCCATCCGACGGTATTCGTCGGTGCCGATGGCCCATCTCTCATTGAAAAATTGGTATATCTTATTCACTTTGCTCAATTTTTATCTGCAAAGTAAATAAAATAGAGGCATTGTCAAAAATACGCGTCCAAACGCCTACACGTCCAAGCAAGCGTTCGGCCCCTCGGCTGCACCTTGCAGGGTGAGCTGCCATGATCCGGAACGAAAGGCGGCACTGACGCTGAGGGGCATGGAGATGCTCCCACACACGCGCCGCTGTCCGCGCTCGTCTGTATAGGTGGCCACGACCCACTGATGACGGAGTATCTCGACACGGGCATCCATGTCGTCGGCACTCTGGCGAAGGAAGGCGTCTATCTGCTTGGTATAGGCTACCTCCTCGCCCGGTTGGTCGATGACGCTCACCGTGCCTGGCACCACCTCCATCGCATCGATGAGTGGGGTGCCGATGGTGGCGATGCGGGCATGCCCCTCATGTTCGATATACCCTTTCACTTGGTTGACATCCCAGATGCAGAGATGACATATTGGCTGTATCATGTGCGTTTGTTAAAATGTGACGGACAAAAACGCCCGTCTGGTAGGTTATTTTCTATATAGGAATTTTTGATAATTTAACTAAATGACGCTCGTATGGCGGTGTTGGCGCACTTTTTTGCGCCATCGCTGGTAATTCTTTAAGATGCCCTCCTCGCTGATCCCGGTGATGCGGTAACGACGGATGAAGAGACGCGCCGCCTCTTTGTATTGCAGTCCGTGGCGGTGACGGGCTTCGGCGAGATTGTCATGCACTTCTGCCCAGAACATCATCGTGAGCCGCCGGTCGAGCGTCTTGGTGGCTTCTTGGGTGATATAGTTGAACTGTTCGGGCGACTTCCCCCCGCTCCGGTTCGCCTCTCTGCGGTCTGGCAGTGCTATTTTGACATTGCCCCTGTCAACGGGGCTGTTGTAGGGGCGTTTGCTCATGAGTTCGTAGAGCAGCAGGTAGAGGTCGCTGGAGCGTGGGAAACGTACCAGTCCCCATGCGTCGCCGTATCTTCTGTTCACCCATTCCGCCACATAGGCCGTCAGTTGCACTCTTGTTGTCACCATGACTACAAAGTTACAACTTTCACAGCCCACCGCTGCCCACCACCGCCAAATATTAACAGTTGGGCTTAGTGTCCGTGACATATCTCTTACCTCTCACCTCTTACTTCTCACCTCTTACCTCTTACCTCTCACCTCTTATTATGTCAAACTTTTTCAAAAACCGTCACCGCCAGATGGCGCGATATTTTGCGAGAAAGAAATAAATGAAGTGAGAAAACGGCTGTGATTTTGTGAGAAAGTGTGTGAGAGCCCTTAACCGTCTGTGATTCAGTGATTTTGTGTTATCACAAAACCGCTCACAAAACCGCTTCGGGCTCATCACAGATTTGTGAGGAGGGCTTTTGAGCCATCCATTGGCTACATGGGTGGCGGCGCAGGGCGGCGCGAGGCCTCACAATCTCACAAACTGAATTTTTTGTGAGGATTTTGTGATGATTTTGTGAGAATTTTGTGAGCGGCCTAACCCTCTCTTTTTCAATGAGTTTTTGGGCTTGACTATTTGCTTATCACAAAATCACAAAAAATTTCTAAATAATTAGGGGGTGGAGGGGGAAAGACGCCGCCGTGGCCGGGGGAAATACCGGGGGTGTAAAGATTCTTTATCGGTGGTTGCCATAAAAAAAGCCCCCGGCGCATCGTAGCGCCAGGGGGCAGATTTCCTAAGTGTTGTTTTTTAGAGCCAACCTGAAATCAGAATGTGATACTCAATAATTCATGCGCGAATTGATGAATGCCAGCGATGATGCGGTCCGTCTGCTTCTTTCGCGGCACCGAACGGTGGTTCAGATAGTTTGACAGCTGCTTCTGGTTGATTCCCGTCATCTTCTCCATGCCGGCCAGCGACATAAAGCCCGAGTAATACTCCAGGAAACTCGGCACGTCGAATTTCCATTCCAACTCATAATCACCCTTTATCTGCTCCGGCCATCTGTCCACAGGCAAATTGCGCTTGATACCCTCAATGGCCTTGTACGTGTCTGCCTTCACCGATTCAATATCGGGGCCGGCTGCATATATGCCGTCGCAGTTCTCAGACATGGCACCGTAGTAGTCTTTTGACTTACCGATTAACATGATGATCTTTTCCATATTTTCCTGTTTTTATGAAGCACGGGAGATTAAATCCCGTATTTTTTAATTAACTTACTCGACAAGAACTTGGGCATCTCGTGGGCCCCGTGATAGGGTATTGGCTCCGTCATCTCGCCATCCTTCACATAATAGTAATGACTACCCTCAGCATGGTCGAATTTCCATCCGGCTTTCTTGAACCTGTTGTGAATCTCTGAGAATTTCATTATTTACACCATTCCTGTTGTTTGGCCCTGCAAAGATAGCAATATTTCTACTAACCGCCAAATATTCCGCAAAAAAATGTTCGTTTGGTCAATTGAGATACTCCTCAAAACGGCTCGTCGCCCTTGGCCGCGTCGGTCTCGCCGGGCGGCACATGCCCCAGGGGCGGCATCTGGGCGGCAGGCTGGCCAGAGGACTGGGCGGCAGACTGGGCGGCGGGTGCTGCCTTCTTGCTGCGCAGGTAGATGATATCGACGGTCTTGGCGGGGGCGCCGGGGGCGTCGCCCGGCAGGTAGCGCTGGATGCGGCCGCTCGAGTTGCACATCTCCTCCGGGTTGAGGCAGTCGATGTAGGGCGAGAGGGTGCAGAATGCGCGCAGCTTGCGCATGAAGTTCTGGCTCGTCATCTTCTGCAGGCTCGGCGACTCGCGCTTCAGGTCGTCGATCACCTGCAGCTTCGGCAGCTCCGTGTCCAGGCGTCCCGAGTCCTCGGAGAAGTAGCCCGTGGCCCACTCCTCGAACGTCACGCCCATGTCGGCCTTCAGCTTCCTCGTCATGATGTTGGCCATGGGCGGCTGTATCTTCACGCCCGCCGCGCTCGCCTCCAGGTAGAATCGGCAGCACTCGAGCATGAAGCACAGATCCTCGTTCCACTCCTCGGCCGTGTAGTCCTGCATGTAGAGGTCCTTGCCGAAGTCGTCGCAGATCTGGCGCGTCTCCAGATAGTCGTCATCCTCACCCTTCACATGGTAATAGTCCGAAAACACCATGTACAAAAGCCGGCCCACATCGCTCGCGTCAAACTTCTGAGGCACATAGTTCGTCGAGAAAGCCAGCTTGGGCGAGTCGGCGAACTTCAGCGTGTAGCTCTTCACGTGCTTCGCGTTGACGTTCATGTCGCCCGTGATCGTGTCGTAGAAGCGCTCTATCGACATGTAGGGCCCGCAGTCATCCACCATCACCAGGTCGGTGTAGCGCGTCACCTGCTCGAATGCGAAGTTGTTGTCCATCAGTTTCGGGTTTCGCCCGGACAGGTTGACCACCTGCAGCAGCTTGCCCAGCGCCATGAAGAAGAACGATTTGCCGCTGCGGCCGTTGCACTGCCCCTCCTCGCCTATCTTGTAGTCCATGGCCAGCGCGGCCCACGCCTTCGAGGGCGACTTGTAGCGGTGCAGCAGATAGCCCGCCACGAACATCTTGTTGAGCAGGCACTGCTTCTGCTCCGCTATCTCCGTGGCCGTGAGCCCCTCGCCGTCGATGCGGAAGGGGTTGGCCGCGCGGTAGGCCCTGCGCTGCGCGTCGTCGGCGAACCGCGTCTCCATCTCCTTGCGCCAGTGCAGCCGGCTGGTGTTGATCAGGTAGCCGAAGAAGTGGCTGCGCGTCGAGAGCACCTCGATGTCGTACGAGCCGTCGGCCCCGCGGGTGGCGCGGAAGGCGTCCGCCGCCCGGCGCCGGTCCACCCGGTGGGCGATCACGTCGCGGTCCCACACCACGCAGCCCGTCGCCCCGCCGCGGTTCTTGTACTCATTCAGTCCGGCGGCCGTCACCTCCATGGCGCAGTTCTCGAAGAAGAACACCTGCCGGCGCATGTCGTAGTTGGTGAAGTCGAGCTCCAGCGAGTCCAGACCGTCGAGGCTGGCCGACGCCAGCCTCTGCGTGTTGAGCACCAGGTTGAGCACGGCGCGCTCCTCGTGCCGCTCCGTCACCCACCGCTTCAGAAACTCCTTGATGTCGCGCGGCTTCACCTCCTCCACACGGTAGTCGGCCTGCCGCACATACGTCACCTCGCCCGAGTCCTGGTCCTTCAGCACGCCGAAGCCGTACATCTTCAGGAAGTGGAAGAGGCACGCTGTATCGACGCGCAGGTCGCGCTTGCCCTTCTCGTTCTCCGTCGTCGTCCACCACTTGGCCGGCAGCGCCGTGCGCAGCAGGTCGCGGAAATCGTCGCGCGTGGGGCGCAGGTCCATCCAGTCGC